>NZ_JAIBES010000111.1 GCF_019459305.1 Sphingopyxis sp.
ATCAAAATCCGCGTCGCGCGCGTCAGTTCTTCCTGCTGCGCCGGGGGCAGATGGTCGACATCATTTCTCATCACCGGATTCTCGCCATCTTCTCGCCCGGTGGCAAGACCTCATTGCGGCCGATCGCTGTCGATTGACCCAGATCGGATGCTAAAAACTATGCCGAGCCGATCAGCGCAAAGTTGTTGGAAAGCAGGGCGTTCGCGCGCCCACTCGGCATAGTGGGCCGCTCGGCATAATCGAAGCTATGCCGAACTCGGCATAACTTCGAATAGCGAGCCTTCACATAGGCCTCTTTCAACTTCTCAAAACGCGCCCGATGCTCACGCCGTTCGCGAGGCCAAGCATCGACCAGACGCATATCAAGACGCTCGGCTTGGGTGCGCAGGAAGGCGAGGTTGTGGGCGTGTTGGGGTGGACGGCCCCCAAACGGCATCAAATGTGCCAAAGTTGAGTCGTTGAAGATCTCAAGAAGGAGACCGTCCGTGAGTGATATTATCCGCATTGGAATGGACACGTCAAAGCATGTGTTCCAGATGCATGGCGTCCCGGCGGTCGCCGTGCATATGGCGAATGACAATAATTTCAGGGAGTGGTAGCGAACCGTCATGCCCAGAATCCATCAGCGCGCCGCCCATTTTGTCCTCAAACGACTGGGGTTCTTCAATCGCAGCTATCGCGAACGCGCCTATGGCGGCAATTTTGTCGTGCCGATTATCAATGGCCGTAAAACCTATATTTCCGAGCATTGGATGGCCGAAATGATCGCGAGCCTGTTCCAGGTCGCGCCGGGCGCCTTCATCGACGTGGGCGTCAACCTTGGCCAGACGCTGTTGAAGGTCGCCGCCGCCGACCCGTCGCGGCGCTATATTGGCTTCGAGCCCAACCCGGCCTGCGCCGATTATGCGACCGAACTCATCCGTGCAAACCATTTACCCTATACGCTCATCCCGGCGGGGCTCGGTTCAAAGGCTGGCGTGGCGCAACTCCAATTCTATCGACACGAGGACACCGACCCATCTGCCAGTCTCGTCGCGGGCTTTCGCGACAACCAGGTGGCAAGCAAAGCCGTCGTCGTTCTATCGCTTGCAGAATTACCCGAGGAGCTGGTTCCCGACGAGGTGGCGATCGTGAAGATCGATGTCGAGGGCGGCGAGGCCGATGTCCTCGAGGGCATAAAGCCGCTGCTGCGCAAGCAGCGCCCTTTCGTGCTCGTCGAAATCCTGCCTGCCTATACCGCCGACAATTTGCCTAGGATCGAACGCCAGCAGCAGATCGAGCGAGCGTTGAGCGAAGTCGATTACAAGATGTTCCGGATCCTGCGCGACGCGGCAGAGAGATTTGAGGCGATCCAGGCGATCACCACGATCGGTATTCAGGATGATCTCGCGCTGAGCGACTATCTGATGGTCCCCAGCGAACGGATCGCGTCACTGGCGGTGCTCGGCGAGGGGGTCCACCGCAAGGATTGAGCTGATCTAGCATGACCGGCGATTGCAGCGGCATTGTTCTCGGCTCGGGCCTTTGGTAGCGACGCGGGGATGGCGCGCGCAGTCCTTGCCCGCCATGATCGCTGTCCGATAATGCTGTTTGCTGCTCCCGCGGAGGAAGCCGATGAAAGTGTTTGACCATTTCGACCGCATTCGGGTCATCAACCTGAGCTACCGGACCGATCGCCGCCGCGAAATGGACCGAGAGCTGGCGGCCGTCGGCCTGGAGGGCGATCCCCGCGTTGCCTATTTCGCGGCGATCCGTCCGGGCGATGCCGGTGACTTTACCTCGATCGGCGCGCGCGGCGTGTATGCGAGTCAGAAGGCGATCTTGCGCGAGGCCGCCGCGGCGAAGGAGTCCGTGCTGATCCTGGAGGATGATTGCAGTTTCGTTCCGGGGACGGCGGATCGTCAGGTCGCTCCGGGCTGGGATATCTTCTATGGCGGCTATACCGCCGCATCGCCTAGCAATCTCCATGCCAGCGATATTCAGGGCGCGCATATGATGGGGTTTTCGCGGGAAGGGGCGCAGCGCGTCAGCGCTTATCTGGAGCAGCTGCGATACGAGGGCATCCATCCGCCGATCGATGCTGCCTATGTCTGGTATCGCCGCGCGAACCCCGATGTCTTGACCGAATTTGCGGTGCCGCCGCTCGGTGAGCAGCGATCATCGCGGAGCGATATTGCCGATCTCAAATGGTTTGACCGCTCGCCGCTGACGCGCGGGGGCGCTAATGTGTTGCGCCGGTTGCGCCGGATGATGGCAAAGCCGAGGCCATGATGGCGGCGACTGTCGCGTGCGGCCTGACCGTAGGCGTCTGGCCGACTGGCGCCAGCGGTAGGTGAAGTTCGCCCGTTCCGACAACAACAGATACGGAAGCCAAATCGCGACGCTGATCGGCGCCTTCTTGAGGTTGCTGTCGAGCAGCGGCGCGATCGATGTGGCGACGCTGGCGGGCAGGGGCGGCGCGCCGCCCACATAATTGGCGGCCAAGATCTGCGATGCCACGTCCAGCCCCTAGGTCAGCAGCAGCATCCGGAGAAACAAGGGATGGCGGCGCTGCGCCATAAAGAAACACAGGGTATCGAGGAAGTTCATCGCTATCAGGTCGGTCGCCATCGCCATAAAGATCATCTAGCCCCATTGCGGCGCCGTCGCGGGGACCGCGGTCAAGAATTCGGCGGTGCTGCTCAGTTCATCCTCACTTAGGCGGTCCAACGGCCGCCTTTTTTAACTTCGGTTATAGAGCGACCTTCGGCGATGGCTGCCAGCTGTACACTGCCATCTTGTGGCATTGGGCAGTCTGTGCGCCCTTTTGCTCCGTTGGCATGGGGCTGCGAGTCCAAAAATGAGACAAATCGAATCATTTAGGACTCGCCATCTGCGGGCAAGTGGTTAAAAATTACTTACTAATAACGCAACAGGGCGAGTCGCACGGCCTGTCACCTATTACAATCTGGAGATAAGACGATGCGCACATTGATGATTAAATTGGTTCTTGCCTCGGCTGCTGCCATGGCGCTTCCGGCAGCTGCTCACGCAGCGGTTACCTTGGGTTCGGTTACGCCGGGCACCTCCCCGTACTCGGGTCCGACGCCGACAATCGATTTCGAAACTCCCGCTCCGGTTTCCGGTGGCTTGGTGACGACCGGTAGTCTCAATGGCGTTCGTGCCCAGCCGTTTGGCAGCACCGGTAATTACTGGACGGTCGGGCCGAGCGACGGGTCGCCGGGGGTTATGGATCTGTCGTCGTTCGGCGATATCCTCAACATCAGCTTCCTCTGGGGCTCGGTCGATGAATATAACTCCATCGATTTCCTTGATGGCGACGACAATGTAATTGCCACGTTCAGCGGTTCGGACATCTTCAATCCGGCCAATGGCGACCAGACCGATCCCAACCTGAACCCGGTTGTGCGCTTTGATGTCACCGGCGAGCATGTGGCCTCGTTGACGTCGTTGCGTCTGCGCTCCACGAACAATGCGTTCGAAACCGACAATTTTGCCATCAACGCGGTGCCGGAACCGGCCACTTGGGCGATGATGCTGCTCGGGTTCGGTGCAATCGGCTTCGGCATGCGTCGCCGCCGCTCGGACACGGTCCGAGTTCGCTTCGCCTGATCGCAAATCATTCTGACTAGATAAAGGGCGGCCGATTGGCCGCCCTTTTTCGTGTGGCAGGCATGGCGTTGATGTTGGAGGTGCAAGTCCTTTGCGGGCCGGCTGAACGGAACCGCTAGCCAAGGGCAACTGCGTCGTCGCGAGGCGGGGTGGGGAGGAAGCCGGAGGCAAAGCTCGGAGCTGACGAACAGGAACCGGATATAAGGCCGGTGCGGTGGGGTAACTGGGCTGTGGACCGGGACGCCCGATATTCAGACAGACACGCGCGCAGGTAAACCCGGCGGCGACCGAGTGAAGGATCAACGTCTTACCCTGGGAGATCTCCCAGCCTCTCCGGACGAACCGGAGTACGGCGGCAGCGATGTCGCAGGAGACTGGGTTCATTCGATGGGTGTGGAGCGGCAGCAAGGCAGCGGGAAGCAGCTGGATCTCTTCGATGAGATCTTGCAGGCATCGCTGCGCCACGGCGTATCTGGCAAAGGCGGAACCGGCGCTGGGACGTGCGAGGAGCGGCAATCACCTGCGGCATGGACCGAGCCCCTCGCCTTGACGCATATGATGATGGAGCAGGTGGCGAGTTCGGCCAACCTGAACCAAGCCTATAAGCGGGTGAAAGCGAACAAGGGTGCGCCGGGCGCTGACGGGATGACCGTTGCCGACCTGCGTGGCTGGATCGCGGATAATCGCGAAAGGCTGATCGTCTCGCTGCTCGACGGCAGCTATCGTCCGCAGCCGGTCCGCGGGGTAGAAATCCCCAAGGCCGGCGGGAAAGGGATGCGCCAGTTGGGCATCCCGACGGTGGTGGACCGTTTGGTGCAGCAGGCGATTTTGCAAGTGCTGGAACCGTTGCTCGACCCGGGCTTTTCGGGATCGAGCTACGGGTTCCGCCCGGGACGCAGCGCTCATGACGCGCTGCGTCAGGCCCGGGACTATGTGGCGGACGGGTATGGCACCGTCGTGGACCTCGACCTGGAGAAGTTCTTCGACCGGGTAAACCACGTCATTCTGATGGCCCGTCTGTCCCGGCGCATTGGCGACACGCGATTGCTCGCCATCATCCGGCGCTTCTTGCAAGCGGGGATGCTGGTGAACGGTGTGTGCATCGAACGGCAGGAAGGGACACCGCAAGGCGGCCCGCTCTCGCCGCTGCTCGCGTCGCAACCGGGGCATCGCCCTGACGACGATGATCGCGCAGGTGAACGCCTTCACCACGGGATGGGTGACACATTACCGCCATGCCCAGGATCAGTACCCATTGAGGCAGATCGACTCGTGGCTCCGGCGAAAGCTGCGCTGCGTCCGGCTGAAACAATGCAAGAGAACCATGTCGATCGCCAAGCGCCGTTGGCGGAAAGGCGGCGGCGTTTTGCTCTCAGGAAACCGGCGTAAATGTCGGCTGTTTTGTCTTTCATCGGGCTACATAGCGGAAGTTCGCCGAGCTTGAGATTAATGCGCTTGTTTGACGACTGCCATTAAGGCGACATTGGGCCGCAGAGCACGCTTGAGCGATAGGCAATCGCGCTGTGGTGCGCGATTATCGTGGTTGGCCGCGAATTTTCCCATGCGCGAGGGCGCCTCATGAAATCTGACGATGGACCTCGGCGACGGGTTTTGATCGGAGGTTGGCCGAAGGTCGGCGATCGCCAATGGGCGGCGCACTGCTGTCCGCCGCATCGGTTAGCAGAACGCCGCCAGCCTTTCGACCAGCGGCGCTCTGAGTCAACTGCGATGTTCGAGCATCACGCGAATGCGACGGTGACCTTTTGCCGGCGTTTTGCCGAGCGCATCGCGCCGCCAATAAAGCCGAAACCTACCAGCATCATCGCCCAGGTGCCGGGTTCGGGAACCGCCGCAACCGACGACGCAAAGGATGCCTTGAAGAACACGTCATCTCCGCCGCCAGACTTGTCCCAATTGTTCGAAGTCAGTGCAGCGAAATTGTCGCCGGCGTTGTAATAAACGAAGCTTCCGCCAGCTAGCGTGTCCTGGTATCCATCGGTCGGCATAGTAGTCGTGCCGCCACCGCCGGCTACCCCGGCGGTTGTCAGAAATGCCACATATTGGGCACCACTAAGTAGCGAAATACCGCCCGTGTTGAACGAAAACTCAGGACCGTTGTTCGAATTGAGGATGTCGCTTGAGAACAGCGACGTTCCCGTCGCCTTGGTTCCATCCCACTGATACAGAAACGCCTTGAAATCGACGCCGCCTGTCGGCGTCAAAAACAGTGAAAACGAGTTGAGAACATTGTCCGTCGGGGCCGTAAAGGTTTGCCCGTAAGTCGATGTATCCGGGCGGCCGAACGGCTGCCAGGTCGCGGTGCTGGAGCTCGTCGTGTCAAACACCGTGGCAGCGTCCGCACTCGTCGCCGCGAACATGGCCAATCCCGCCGTCAACATCATCGATAGCTTATTCACAACTTTTCCCCCGAAGCGACTAACTCGCTGATTTTTCGTGCACTAGCTTAACTTGTTGTTAATGTATACATATCGATTTCAGCAGTGAAGTTCCGCATCGGGACAACTGCAGCCAGCTTGCAATTGCCGCGCAAGCTGCGCTCTACCGCAACCAAGGCGGCATCAGGCTGCTTGGCATGGCCACGGAAGCGGGTTGGGTCGGGAGGGCGCCTCTCGATCCGTATTCCGACAAGGAAAGAAGCTGGACGCTGCGGCGAGCGCTGCCTGTTTCGCTTTGGCGATTTGAGCGAGCATGGTGGGCGTGGGCGCCGTCCGACCCGAATTTTTCACCCGAAGCGATGGGGCGGATGCCTGCACGTGACGATCAAACCCCCCGCGAGGCTCGCCAGCCGGGCCCCGCGGGATCCAGTTTGCGGAATCGCGGGTGCTTGTAATGAGCTTTGGCAGCAGTGCCGGTGGGCGCTGCTGCCGAAGACGGGGGTTCGAGGGTTACCGGTGCGACAATCTATGTCGCGAGACACCTTTTACCCAATATCATGCACCAGAGCGATTGCTCAGGCGAAACGCACCCGGACCGAGTCCGAACGGCGACGGCGCATGCCGAAGCCGATCGCGCCGAAACCGAACAGCATCATCGCCCAGGTTGCGGGTTCGGGGACGGCGGCCGTGCTCGAATAGGCGGTGATATGCGACACCTCCAGACGCTTTATTATGCCGTCAGGGTCCTTTGGGTGCGGAATCCCGGTCGTGGTCCAATTGACGGTGTTTGTCGGATTGACGCTGTAGAGCATGAAGAAATTTCCAGCCTTTACCGCGTAAAAGTCGAACAGTCCGCCGCCAGGCAAGGTGAAGGTGCCTGATGTTCCTGTCACATCTCCGTCCGCGGTCTTGAACAGACCCTGGAGGCTGATCGTCGCCGGGAGAGGCGGCTCGACATGGTCGGTGTTATAGGCCGTCTCGATTGCCAAGATGCTAGCTGCGGTATCCGTCGCGTTGCCGCTAAACAGGCAGCCCGTCGTCAGGTCGCAGTCAGGATCGAGCAGCTCCACGGCATGGGCCGGAGCGGTAAATGCGCCGAGCATGGCGGCAGCGCCGATCAGCAATGATTTCTTGAGCATGAAGAGTCCCCTTTTGCCGATTCGTGGTCAAGTGAATCGATGATCCCGACTATTAATAAAATAGGTATGTTGCCGAGTCTTATCAAAGAAATGTCAATCCCGGTTTGAGACAGGTATGCGCTGCCGGGGCTAATCCCTTCGGTCGAACCACGCACGCAGCAGAGTGGAAATGGCCGTTTTCCGCGAGGTCATCTCAGGTTGCCGCCGGGCCGCATCGAGCGCGTCCGGACACATGGTTAGCATGAGGCCGCTTAGCGCGCTGCAAAATCGCGAGAAATATTGTGTCCCTGTTAACGCAGTCGGCTGGCCTCCCGGCCGAATCGACAGGATCGCCTCGATACCCGTCCGCTGTGCCGGAATCTGGCCGCCCGCGCGTGGTCAAGGTTCGCGGAACATTATGCGCGCGCATGGGTCTGGGCTTAGGCGCTGACCAGCAAGGTTCCTGCCTGTTGCGTACCGTTCGACCTTCGAAGCGATTTAAGTGGGTTGCTTCTGTCGACGTGTCAGGCGTGACCATTTTCGGCAGGTGAGATTCTCGCGCTTCGCGCCGTACCGATGCGGCGCGCAGCGCAAGGCCAGGGCGGCTAAACGGCGTTGGCGCCGGTCTGCCTCACTTCAGCAGGTCGATCGCAAAGGCGCGGACCTCGGCGGCGACGTCGGGGCGTTGCAGCGCGACCGCCAGATTGGCCTGGATATAGCCGGCCTTCGACCCGCAGTCGTAGCGCGCGCCATCAAAGGTCACCGCGTGGAACGGCTGGGTGCCGATCATCGTCGCCATCGCGTCGGTCAGCTGGATCTCGCCGCCCGCACCCTTCTCCTGCCCTTCGAGCACGCGCATCACTTCGGGCTGGAGGATATAGCGGCCCGAGATG
>NZ_JAIBES010000152.1 GCF_019459305.1 Sphingopyxis sp.
GAGTTTTGCAACACAAGCTTACCGAAGTTCGCCGATGACCACCCGCGAAACTGACCGGACACTACAGCGCTTTTTCGATTAGCGCGTGTCCGGTCAGCTTCGCTACCGGCAGAAGCTACACCACCGCCGGGGACACGACCCCGACGCTGATGGTGGCGGCGGAAAATTGGTAGTCGGTCGGGCGCGCCGCTGCTGATGTACGGTAGCAAAACAAACGAGGGATCGTCGGCCTGATTGACCCGATTTCGACCGCCGCACCGATGTGACCTAGTACGTTTCCTCACCTTGTGGCGCAGGTTTCCAAATCCCTAGATTCCGCCGTGGGCGCATTGTGAGCGGGCGAGGTGGCCATGTACCGGTTCACGCTGCCAATTGGGTTTGGGGGCATAGCTCGGCTATGATGCGGCATCGATAATCGCCATGGGATGGAATCGATGCAGGGGCTGAATTCTGAAAGACTGGCGCCGGGGCGTGCGCGGGACGTGGCTGGTCATGGGCGCAGCGCGCAGTTTATTGCCGATGGCAATTGCCGTGGCGACGGGCGCCGCCGACGGTCGCGGCGACCGCTGCTAGGCGACGAGACTGGTAAAGCAATCGGGCCGAACACGCTCGACCGCGAGCGAACTTCGCATCGTCCGACGGCAGGAATATCCCATCACTCGCAGGATGTTGGAAACATGATTGCGCACCGTGAAATGCGACAGACCAAGCTTGCGGGCAATCTCCTTGTTGGACAGGCCGCTGAGCAGGTGGCCCAGGATTTCCTGCTGGCGATGGGTCAGTGTCGGCGTCGCGCTGGCATGATTGCCCGCAGGATGATGGCCGGTGGCAGGGTGCGACAGGCTGACAATCTCGGAGCCGGGCAGGGCGGATTTGATTCGCGCGATGGCGTCGGCATCGCCATAGCGCGACGTTGTGACCAGGACGATGGTCCGATCGTCGCGATCAAACGGAATGACGCTCGCGTGCTGATCGAAATGTAATGACGCGTCGATATATTTCATGGCGCCACGATGCTATCGCAATTGCTGGACAGGATGAGGGGGAAAGCGGCGGTTGGCTTGTACAGGGCAATGAACGGGCGGGGTTTTCTACCACTGGCTTGTCGGTGATGACGAGTGCGCTAGAACGAAAGGTGCAATCGAACGGATCTGCGACCGACCGCGACCCGCTGCACGCGCCGCCGCGTCTCGCGTCGGTTCGCGAACGCAAGGCGATTACCGCGACGACGGTCAAGCTGGCGGCGCTATTCTGGCTCTGCGTATTCGTGTCTGACAGCATATTGTGGGGCATCGCAGGCGTTGATCCCATCAAATCGGCGCTCGGCAAAATAATCACGAACAGCTTTGGCGTCGGGCTGACGCTGATCGTGACCGCGTCGCTGTTTAGGCTGCGCTACGCGTCGATCTTTATTAAAGTCCTCATCGCGTTCACATTTTCGATTGTGGCGGCAGCGATCCTCAGTGGCATCGATATCCTCGTTTACATTTGGTTTGTGCAGCCGGTGAACTGGTCGTTCGACCAGATCGTTTTCGGCCACACGATGATCTCCTCCACAGGCATGTTCTTTGGCTGGTCGTGCCTTTATGTCGCGCTGCTATACAGTTTCGAAGTCCGCGACCGCGAACGCAGTCTGGCGCAGGCGCGCGAAGAGGCGCTCTCGGCGCAAATGCGCGCTCTGCGCTATCAGATTAATCCGCATTTCCTGTTCAACACGCTGAACTCGGCGGTCGGGCTGGTCGAAGAAGGCGCGAACGCGCGGGCGCAGCGAATGATGATATCGCTTTCGACCTTTCTGCGCCAGACGCTCGAGCTCGACCCGATGACGGATGTTACCCTGGCGGCCGAGCTGGCCTTGCAGGAAGATTATCTTGAGATCGAGCGCGAACGCTTCGCGGACCGCATGCGCTTTAGCATCGACGTCGAAGAGGCGGCTTTGCTCGTCATGGTTCCGAACCTTATTCTGCAGCCGCTTGTCGAAAACGCCGTTAAACACGGGGTCGAGCCCAGCACGCGCGAGGTAGAGATCCGGATCGTTGCTTGGCGCGACGGCGACGATTTGTGCGTATCCGTCGCAAACGACCGGTTTCCGGGGGACGGCCATCAGACGCGCGCCGGCAGCCGGATCGGGCTGCGCAATGTTGCCGATCGTCTGGCAGCGCGCTTTGGACCAGCAAGTTCGTTTGCGACGAAACCGACCCCTACGCAATTCCGAGCCGAAATCCGCTTACCCTGGATAATATGTTGTCAGGTCTCGTAACATTGGTCGTCGACGACGAGCCGTTGGCCCGCCGCCGCGCAGTGCGTCTGGCGCAGCAACTGCCATGGGTGGGCGAGGTGGGGGAAGCGGGCAATGTTGCGCACGCGATCGAATGGCTTGCGGCATCGCCTTGCCACATCATTTTGCTCGACATCAGGATGCCGGGAGGCAGCGGGTTCGACCTGCTCCGCCATTTGCCCGACCCCGCCCCTGCGGTGATATTTGTCACAGCGTTCAGCGACCAGGCACTGCGCGCGTTCGACGCGCAGGCGGTGGACTATGTCACCAAGCCGATCGAGGCCGGACGTTTCCGGACGGCGATGGAACGCGCACGGGGGGTCGTCGAGCAGGCGCAAAGCGCCGACCGCATCCGTGAACTGGAAGAGGTTGTCGCCAATCTACGCGCGACCGGACCGGAAACGCGCCAGCAGATGGGCGAATTGTGGGTACGGGCGGGTGGCGAATATGTCCGCATCAAGCCCGAAAGCATTTCGCATGTCAGCGCCGAGCGCGACTATGTCCGCATCCATGCCGACGGTCAGGGTTATCTGTACAACGAAAATCTGGCAACGCTCGAACGACAGCTGGCGCCGCAGCAGTTTCTGCGGATCCACCGCAGCACGATGGTTCGCATCGACGCCGTCGAGCGGGTGAAGGGCGGGCAATTCCATGCGCTGATTGCGGTGCTGAACGATGGCACCGAGCTAAGGGTCGGCCGCACCTATACCGCCGCGATCCGCGCCCGCCTTGCGCGCCGCGACTGACGGTTTTACAACTGCGCGACATTGCCGCGATTTCAAGTTTTTCTTGCTCTGCAGAAAGTCGACCCGACTTGTCTCCCCCGTCACTGCGTGCAAGGGACGAGCAGAATGAACGGGAGAGCTTCAATGCAGTTCGATGTGGTGATCGTGGGCGCCGGGCATGGCGGGGCGCAGGTCGCGATCATGCTGCGCACCCAGAAATTCACCGGCAGCATCGCGATCATCGGCGACGAGCCCGAATTGCCCTATGAGCGTCCGCCGCTGTCGAAGGAATATTTCGCGGGCGAAAAGGAATTCGAACGCATCCAGCTGCGCCCCGCCAAATATTGGGACGAGCGCGAGGTGACGATGCTGCTCGGCAAGCGCGTCGTATCGGTCGATCCGGGCACGCACAGCGTTATCACCGACGACGGCGAGGCGATTGGCTATGGCAAGCTCGTCTGGGCGACTGGCGGGAGCCCACGGATGCTGCCGATCCCCGGCGGCGATCTGCCGGGGGTACAGGGCGTGCGCACCCGCGCCGATGCGGATGCGATGAAGGCGGCGTCCGAGACTGCGCGCCAGATCGTTGTCATCGGCGGCGGCTATATCGGCCTCGAGGCTGCGGCAGTGCTGCGCAAGGCGGGCAAGAAGGTCGTGCTGCTCGAAGCGCTCGACCGCGTGCTGGCGCGCGTTGCCGGGACCGAACTCTCGCGCTTCTACGAGCGCGAGCATCGCGAGCATGGCGTCGATCTGCGGCTGGGCGTCGCGGTCGAGGCGATCGAGGGCGATACCCATGTCACCGGGGTGCGGCTCGCTGACGGCGAAGTCATCGCCGCCGATCTCGTCATCGTCGGCATCGGCATCGTCCCCGCCGTCGAGCCGCTGATCGCGGCGGGCGCCGAGGGCGGCAACGGCGTGCTCGTCGACGGGCTTTGCAAGACCAGCCTGCCCGACATCTACGCGATTGGCGACTGCGCTGCGCATGAGAACGACTTTGCCGAAGGCGTCGTGATCCGGCTGGAATCGGTGCAGAATGCCAATGATCAGGCGAATGTCGTCGCCAAGGGCATTTGCGGCGACGAAGCGCCCTATCATGCGATCCCCTGGTTCTGGTCGAACCAATATGACCTCAAGCTCCAGACTGCTGGGCTGTCGACCGGCCACGATCGCGCCGTGATGCGCGGCGATCCGGCAACACGCAGCTTCTCGGTCGTCTATCTGAAAGCGGGCAGGGTCATCGCGATCGACTGCGTTAATGCGACGAAGGATTATGTCCAGGGACGGATGATCGTCACTGCGGGCCTGCACGCGACCGCCGAACAACTCGCCGACACCGAAACGCCGTTGAAAGCGTTGCTGCCCGCATAACAGACCTCGTCATTGTGAGGAGCCGAAAGCGATGCGGCGATCTGGAATGCTTCGCTTCGCTCGCAATGACGAAGCTTAAGGTGCCGGCGGTAGCCTATTCGCCGTTGGCGGCTCGTCGCCCAGCGCCCGCTTTAGTGTCGCTTTGATATTGCGGAGCAGGCGGCGCAGCGCGATGATTACGATGACCGCCGCGACTGCCATAAATATGGCGATGACAATCGCCAGCGGCGGAAAGGCGATGGCGAGTGCCAACAGACTGCCGGTCGCGACATCTTCGCCGGTCGATACGACGACATTGCTGACGGGTTCGGGGCTAGCGTTGACCATCGCGCGCGTCGTCGCCTTGGCGCCGTGGCTTAGCAATGCGCCGCCGCCGCCAAGCAGGAAGGCGATCACTTGCCAGGTCGGATCGGAGGCATCGACGAGCGCCAGCGCGAGGAGGGCGCCGCCGAGCGGGCGGATCACACTGTGGATCATGTCCCAGACCGAATCGACCCAGGCGATCTTGTCGGCAAGGAATTCGGCGATTGTGCCGACCGCCGCGACCCCCAGCACCCACGGATTTGCCAGCACCTGCAGCGCGGCGAGATGTTCAGGCAGCGGCAGCCAGCCAAAATGCATCGCGGTGCCGGTGGCCAAGATGGTGAGGTAGAGTCGCCACCCGGCGAGGAGGCTGAGGCTGCCGGCGACGCCCAATATCTCGACGATTCCCAATATCCTGCTCCTCGTCCAGTTCGCGATCTTCTTGCACCTCCATTGACCGTGCCGCAATGCCGGGATGACAAGCTTTGGCGGCACGGTTATCGCTGGGGGTGATGAATGACATACCACTCCCGCCCTCTGGTTCCGAGGTTCTGCCTGAAGGTGCCATTCCCGCAGCGACGCTGGTCATAATGCGCCCGGCGCCGGATAACGGCCCCGACGAGATTTTGATGGTGAAACGATCGACGAATATGGCCTTTGCAGCGGGCGCCGTGGTATTTCCGGGCGGCCGGGTCGATCCCGACGATTATCTGGTGGCGCGCCAACACGGACCCGATGTTCACGAGGCCGACGGTGCCGCCCGGGTCGCGGCGTTGCGCGAGACGCTGGAGGAAACCGGCCTCGCTGTCGGTTGGCCTGCATTGCAGGAGCGCGAGCTCGCCGACGTTCGTCGGGCGTTGCTGGCGGGAACGCTGCTGTCGGACATCCTGGCGGCACGCGGTGACCGAATCGCGTTGGATTCATTCGTTCCTTTCGCGCGATGGTGTCCGAATTTCAAAGAGGCGAGGACGTTCGACACACGATTCTATGCCGTCGCAGCGCCGCCGCATAGCCATGAACTGACCGTTGAAGAAGCTGAGCATAGTCATATTTTCTGGGCAAGCGCACACCGAACGCTGATGATGGCGGATCGTGGCGAGGTGTCGGTCATTTTTCCGACCCGTCGGAATCTCGAACGCCTCGCACGCGTGGCCGATTTTGAAGAGTTTTCGGCGCATTCGCGGCAGTTTCCGGTCGAGCTGGTAACACCGTGGATCGAATGGTGCGAGGGGCAGTCCTTTTTGTGTATTCCCGATCATCTCGGCTATCCGGTGACGCGTGAATCCTTCGATCAGGTGCGGCGCGGCTAAGGCCATCCGCGAGGCATTTTTCCTCAATTTAGCAATTTGGTAAGAATTGCGGCGCTATGCCAAATCGTCGTTGCATTTGCTGAAGCCTATGCCTAAGAAGGCGGCGCAGAAGCAGACCGGAGGTTCGCCTTGGGTGTGATTCGACAAGACTAATCCAGTGGACGGAGAATATAATGAACCTGCTCAAAAAGGCTGCGATCTCTCTCGCAGCGACCTCGATGATCGCAGCCCCGGTTGCCGCGTCGGCCGCTCCCGCAGCCCGTGCAGCTTCGGCCGTAGAAGGCCAGAGCGAGCTCGAAGGCAGCGGTTGGATCATCGCGATCATCGCGCTTGCTGCTATTATCGGCGGCATCATCATCGCGTCGGACAACAACGACGACTCGCCGACCAGCCCGTAATTTCGGCTGATCGCTAAAGATACCAAAAGGCTCCGAGTTCCGCTCGGGGCCTTTTGCGCGTCTTCGGTTTGTGCTTGTGGGTTGTAGACTTTCCTGCACGGCTGGCGCTGACGTCTGGCCCAGACGCGATCGTGGGCCGTCTAGAGTGTGATGTTTCGCATGGCCCGTGAGCGGGCCAAGGGGATCGATTGGCGAGCGCGATCGGTCGCAGCGACATCGATCGGTGCCAGCACCACACGATACCCAGTTTCGGCGCTGGCTGCATCGGCATCGCCCAATACGGCGCCCCATGGATCGACGATCAGACTGTGGCCATAGGTCGCGCGGCCGTCTTCATGGTCGCCGCATTGCGCCGCCGCCAGAACATGACAGCCGGTTTCAATCGCCCGCGCGCGCATCAGCACATGCCAATGCGCCTCGCCCGTCGGCACCGTGAACGCGGCGGGGATCGCGATCAGGTTCGCCCCTTGATCGACCAGCGCCCGGTAAAGTTCAGGGAATCGCAAGTCATAACAAATGCTCAGTCCCAACCGGCCAAGCGGGGTATCGACGACGACCAGCGCATCGCCGCCGGCATAGGCCGCCGATTCGGTCCAGTTCTCGCCCGTCGGCAGGGTGACGTCGAACATGTGGATCTTGTCATAGCGTGCGCAGACGCTGCCGTCGGCGGCGATGACATGGCTGCGGTTGACGCGCCGCGCGCCATCATCGGATAGCAGCGGCATCGATCCGGAGTGGAGCCACAGGCCATGCTTATGCGCCAGCGTTTGCAAAGCAGCGGGCCAGACACTGTCACGCTCGCGCGCGATATGGGCCGCGGATCGCACGCGATCGCGATCGAGCAGCAGCGACATTTCGGGCAGGAATGCCATCGCGGCGCCGCCCGCTGCGGCGTTCGCCATTGCGCGATCGATCGTCGCCAGGTTTGCGGCCGGATCGATCCCGCTGGCCATCTGGATGAGCGCGGCGATCGGGGCGCCTGCTTGGGGATCGTTCGTCATGGTCATCCCCTATCGCTAAGCCGATGCGGTTTGCAGGACAAGCGCCGCGACAGTTCAGTGGCCAGCAAGGTTTGAACGCGATAAGATGGCCCAATGGCCAATTCCCCTGCGCGTATGTCGCTTCGTTTTTCCCGATCGCTCCTGTGCGCCAGTGCCGGCGCGGCTCTGTTGCTGCTTCCCTTCGCCGTCAACGCGCAAGGCGGAGCTACGCCGACGACGGCGACCAGACAGGCGGGGAGCGGCGACTGGCTCTATGCTGACAGTGACATTCCGCGCGACACCGCATGGCAATTCGGGACGCTGCCCAACGGCGTGCGCTATGCCGTGCGCAACAACGGCGTGCCGCCAGGACAGGTGTCGATCCGCGTCCGCATGGACGTCGGATCGATGTTCGAAACGGAGGAAGAGCGCGGCTATGCGCATTTGCTCGAACATCTGACCTTTCGGGGCTCCGAACATATCCCCGACGGCGAAGCCAAGCGCATCTGGCAGCGATTCGGTGTCACTTTTGGCAGCGATTCGAACGCTCAGACGACGCCGACGCAGACCGTGTATCAGCTCGACCTGCCCAGCGTGACCCCGGCCAATCTCGACGAGAGCATGAAATTGCTGTCGGGCATGATCCGCCAGCCCCGGATTTCGGAACTGGCGGTCGCCGCCGAACGCGGTGTGGTGATGTCCGAATTGCGTGAATCGGACGGACCGCAGAAGCGGATCGGCGATGCGACCAACGCGCATCTGTTCGCCGGTCAGCTGCTCGGCGACCGTTCGCCGATCGGCACGACCGCATCGCTGGGCAAAGCTAGCGCGCCGACCGTCGCTGCCTTTCACAAGCGCTGGTATCGCCCCGATCGTGCGGTGGTGGTCATCGTTGGTGACTCGGAACCCGCCGAACTGGCGCGGCTGGTCGCGAAATATTATGGCGATTGGCGCGCTGACGGGCCGAATCCTGTCGACCCTGATTTCGGCAAGCCCGACCCGAAGGCACCACCAGCACGCGAAATCGTCGAGGCGAACCAGCCGCTTGCGCTGACACTGGCGATGGTACGCCCGTGGCGGAAACGCATCGACACGGTCGAAAACACGCGGCGGCTCTATCTGGAATTCATCGCGCAGGCGCTCGTCAACCGCCGTTTGGAAAACCGGGCGCGCAGTGGCGGCAGCTATCTGGTCGCGACAGTCGAACAGCAATATGTCAGCCGCAGCGCCGACGTCACCATGGCGTCGATCGTGCCGCTCAGCGACTGGAAGGCGGCGCTCGCCGATGTACGCGGGGTGATCGCCGACGCGACCAGCAACCCTCCGTCACAGGCGGACATCGACCGCGAAGCGAATGAAATCGAGGCCTTCCTGCGCAAGGAGCTGGAAAATGCGCGCAACGAGCCCGGCGCGCGGCTGGCCGACGATCTGGTCCGTGCCGTCGACATTCACGAGGTCGTGACAAGCCCGCAGGGGCAGGTCGATATGTTCAAGGCGATCCGCGCTTTTGCGACCCCGAAAGTGATGCTGGAGACCAGCAAGGCGATTTTTGCCGCCCCGGTGACGCGCGCGGTGTTGACGACACCGACCGCGGCGGGCGGCGACGCGGCCTTACTGGCCGCGCTAAAAGCGCCGGTGACCGCGCGCGACGATCGGTTGGTGACGGTTCAGGCCGATTTCAAACAGCTCCCCGCTTTTGGAACGCCGGGGACGATCACCTCGAGTGACAGCCTGCTCGGCCTGCGCGCCGAACGGATCGAGTTTGCTAATGGCGTGACCGCGCTGGTGTCGAACAACAAGATTGAACCCGGCAAGGTGCGCGTCAATGTGCGGTTCGGTACCGGCAACCGCAGTGTCGCCGCCGATTCCCCGAACCTGTTGTGGACCGGTGATTATGCTCTGGTCGCCAGCGGCATCGGGCCGTGGGGACAGAATGAGATCGACCAGCTGACCAATGGGCGGCAGATTCAGCTGAATTTTGCGATCGACGACAATGCGTTCGAACTGTCGGCGGAAAGCAAGCCCGCCGACCTTTCCGACCAGATGCGGCTGATCGCGGGCAAGCTGGCGCAGCCGCGCTGGGACACGGCACCAATTGAGCGCCTGCGTGTCGGTTATCTCACCGGCTATGACCTCAACGACGCCACCCCCAATGCGGTGCTCGACCGCAATCTGCGCGGCTGGCTGACCAATAATGACGCGCGTTGGGCGGCGCCCGACAAGGCGCAGATCGAAGCGCTGACCCCCGCCGCCTTCCGCGCCTTTTGGGAGCCGCAGCTCGCCAGCGGACCGATCGAGGTGCAGATTTTCGGCGACCTGGAAGCGGTCGACTATCGCGAGATCCTGGCGAGCACGCTCGGCGCACTGCCGCCGCGAAAAGTGCTGGCCCCCGCCAACGGCCAGCGCGTCGATTTCGCCAAAGCGGCCCCGGTTCCCGATATCGCCTATCATCGCGGCGCCGAGGGGCAGGCGGCGGCGATGACGGCGTGGCCGACCGGGGGTGGTCTCGCCAATCCGCGCGATGCGCGCGGGCTTGAAGTGCTTGCCGCGATCTTCAACGACCGCTTGTTCGATCGCCTGCGCGCTGAACAGGGAGCGAGTTATGGTCCGGTGGTCGACAGCCATTGGCCGACGGGATTTGACAGCGGCGGCTATCTGCTCGTCGGCAGCCTGCTTGCGCCGAAGGATATCGACCGCTTTTATGGCATTGCGCGCGACATTGCCGCCGATCTGGTCGCTAACCAGGTGGGCGTCGATGAACTGACGCGCAACGCGGTGCCGATCCGCGAAATGGTCTCCCGCGCGTCGACCGGCAATGTCTATTGGATGTTCCTGTTGGAGGGCGCGACGCGCGACCCACGCGTCGCCACTGCGGCGCTGTCAATGGAGACCGACATTGCCGCGGTGACCGCTGCTGACGTCCAGCGGCTGGCACAGGAATATCTGACGCCGCAGCGCCAATGGTCGCTGGCGATCCTGCCCAAGGGGATGACGCTGGCCGACGCGTCGGCGCTGGGTGCCGCAACCGGGGCGACAGCGACCACCGCGGGCGGGCGCTAAGCGGTTTCCCCGCCGGGCGCACGGACTTTGCGGATGCGCGGTTCGCGATCCAGCTCGCCTTTGGTCATGATGTCGTGGCGCATCTTCGCGCGCACGTCGTGGATCGATGCGATCACCGGCCCCATCGCGACACCTAGGTCGATCAGCACTGCTTCGGCAAGTTGCAGCGAGCTTTCGAGCGTCTCGGGTACCGCATCGCTCGCTCCCGCCTGATAGAGCGCCGCGGCATGGTCGGCATCGCGCGCGCGGCTGATGATCGGCAGGTCGGGAAATTTCTGGCGCAATTGCTTGGTCATCCGCAGCTGCTGTACGGGATCGTCCATCGTCAGCACGATGGCGTCGGCGCTTTCGATCCCCAGCTTGTCGAGACTGCCTTGCCGCGCGACATCGGCAAAGCGCACCTTAAAGCCGTCGCGCCGCGCCACCGCCACGCTGTCGATATTGGCATCGACCGCGATATAGGCGCGGCCATGTTCGCGCAGCAGCTCAGCAACCGTGCGTCCGACGCGGCCAAAGCCCACGATGACGGTCCGCGCCACTGCGGGCTCATCCTCCGGCGTGTCGTCGCTGCGCATTTCGATCCGCCGCGCAACGTCGTGGCCGACGCGCGCCAGCAGCGGCGTGATGGTCAGGCCGATCGCGGTGACAAGCTGCCAGAAACTCGCTGTTGCGGGATCAATGATTCCCGCCGTCAGCGCGGCGGTCAACACGATCAGGGTCGTCTCCGACGGGCTCGACATCAGCAAGCCGACTTCGGCGGCTGTACCGCGGCGCGCGCCCGAAAAGCGCAGCAGCAGCGCGGTCACCACCGCTTTGACCGTGATCACCCCGACGACCGCAGCGATCAACATCGGCCATTGCGCGGCGATACTCTTGAGGTCCAGCCCCATGCCGACGCTGATCAGGAAGACCCCGAGCGCGAGGCCTTTAAACGGCGCGGTGATCGCTTCGACCTCGCCATGATATTCGGTCTCGGCGATCATTAATCCGGCGAGCAGCGCCCCGACGATCGGCGATAGGCCGACCGTCGCGGTGGCGAGCGCGGCGACGATCACCACAAGCAGGCTGGCAGCCAGGAACAGCTCGGGATCCTTGGCGCGCGCCGCCTGGGCAAAGATGCGCGGCAGCAGGAACCAGCCCGCAACCGCCAGCACCGCAACCACCAGCGCGCCCTGCCACAGGGTCGTCATCAGCAGTTGGGCATTGTCACCGGCCGGATTGGGGGCGAGGGCGCCGAGGACGAAGATGATCGGGACGATCGCCAGATCTTCGAACAGCAACATTGAAAATGACGCGCGACCCACCGCCGACTTGGTCCCCACCATCGGCAGCACCAAAGCGGTCGACGACAGCGCGAGGGCGATGCCGAGCCCGAACGCCGCGGGAGTCGACAGATCGCCGAGCACCCATAAGCCGCCGCCAAGGATCGCGCCGCCGAGCAGCAATTCGGCTGCGCCAACCCCGAACACAAGTTTGCGTAATTGCCACAGGCGGCGGAACGAGAGCTCGAGACCGATCGAAAACAGCAGCATGATGATGCCGAATTCGGCAAACAGCGCGATATCGTCGGTCGATCCGATCGTGACATGTTTCAGCCAAGGATAATCGCCAGCCAGCGATCCCAGCCCCGACGGCCCCACCAGCAGGCCGACGAGGATGAACCCGATAACGGGGGGCAGGCGAAAGCGCGCAAACGCCGGGATGACGATGCCCGCGGCGCCTAAAACCACCAGCGCATTGCCGATGGCCGAAGTTTCTGTTTCCGATACCATAGGGGCCGACCTTATGCAGGCCGGCCCCGATTGGCTAGAGAGCTATCCCAACCTTTTTGGTTGTTTTTAACTACCCATCTTGGCTTCAAGGTTTTCAACGATCGCTTCAAAGAAGCCTTCGGTGGTCAGCCAGTTCTGGTCGGGGCCGATCAGCAGCGCCAGATCCTTGGTCATCTTGCCGCTTTCGACCGTCGCGACGCAGACTTTTTCCAGATCGTCGGCAAACTTCACCAGCTCCGCGTTATCGTCGAGCTTGCCGCGGTGCTTGAGGCCGCCGGTCCACGCAAAGATCGACGCGATCGGGTTGGTCGAGGTCGCCTTGCCCTGCTGGTGCATGCGGTAGTGGCGAGTGACGGTGCCGTGCGCTGCTTCGGATTCGACGGTCTGGCCATCGGGGGTCATCAGCACGCTGGTCATCAGGCCGAGCGAACCGAAGCCCTGCGCGACTGTGTCCGACTGAACGTCGCCGTCGTAATTCTTGCAGGCCCAGACAAACTTACCGCTCCACTTGAGCGCCGATGCGACCATGTCGTCGATCAAACGATGTTCGTAAACGATGCCCGCGGCATCGAAATCGGCCTTGAATTCGGCGGTGAACACTTCTTCGAAGATGTCCTTGAAGCGGCCGTCATAGGCTTTCAGGATCGTGTTCTTGGTCGACAGATACACCGGCCACTTGCGAGCGAGGCCATAATTCAGGCTAGCTCGCGCGAAGTCGCGGATCGAATCGTCGAGGTTGTACATCGCCATCGCGACGCCCGACGAGGGGAACAGAAACACCTCTTCGTCAATGACCTTGCCGTCTTCGCCCTCGAATACCAGGCGCAGTTTGCCGGGGCCTGGGACGCGGAAGTCCGTTGCCTTATACTGGTCGCCGAACGCGTGACGGCCGACGACGATCGGGTCGGTCCAGCCGGGGACGAGGCGCGGAACGTTCTTCATGACGATCGGTTCGCGGAACACGACGCCGCCCAGGATGTTGCGGATCGTGCCGTTCGGCGACTTCCACATTTTCTTAAGGCCGAATTCCTCGACGCGCTGTTCGTCGGGGGTAATCGTCGCGCATTTCACACCGACGCCATATTTGGCGATCGCGTTGGCAGCATCGACCGTGATCTTGTCGTCGGTCTGGTCGCGCATTTCGATGCTGAGATCGTAATAATGAAGGTCGATGTCGAGATAGGGAAGGATCAGCCGTTCGCGGATCCATTGCCAGATGATCCGGGTCATTTCGTCGCCGTCGAGTTCGACGACCGGGTTGGCTACCTTGATCTTGCCCATGCTGCTGCCTTTATCCTTGGGGAGTCGGAGTTGCAGCGGGCCTTAGGCAAAGCGGCGCGATTGATCAATGGGCGTGGTGGAACCCTGACCATGCCTTATTCATTGTCAGTGTCAGGCGCGCACCCTAGAAGAACGGCCATGTCCAATATCATCTCTTCCAACCGCCCCGGTGGCGGCATCAAATGGCAATGGCCATCGATCCATCCCGAGGGGCGCAAGTTCCTTTTGATCGCGGCGATCATCACCCTCTGCTTCTGGCTGCTTGGCTGGGGGATTGTCGGCTGGCTGATGTTCGGGGTGACCGTGTGGGTCGGTACCTTTTTCCGCGACCCCATCCGCATCACCCCGACCGGCAGCGATGTCGTCATCGCGCCCGCCGACGGGCTGGTGACCCAGATCGCCGAGGTCTCCCCGCCGCCTGAGATCGCTGGCGCCGACGGATTAGGCGACGCGTCGATGCTGCGCGTGTCTATTTTTATGAGCGTGTTCGATGTCCACATCAACCGCACGCCGATTGCAGGAACGTTGCGCAAGCTCGTCTATATCCCGGGCAAGTTCCTCAACGCCGATCTCGACAAGGCGAGCGAAGAGAATGAGCGCCAGCATTTTGTCGTCGAGCGTGCCGACGGGGTGCGCATCGGTTTCACCCAGATCGCGGGTCTGGTCGCGCGGCGGATCATGCCGTTCGTAACCATGGGCAACGCACTGACGACTGGCCAGCGCGTCGGGCTGATCCGGTTCGGCAGCCGCGTCGATGTCTATCTGCCCGCGGGGACGACGCCGCAGGTGTTGCTTGGCCAGAGGACGCTGGCGGGTGAAACCGTTGTCGCGCGGATCGGACAGGCTGCGATGATCGACGGCATCGGACAATAGGGTGACAGACGACACCCAGCTTCCGGCGGACGCCGCGGGTCGCCGTATCGGCGGGATCGGCCTGCGCGCTTTTGCCCCCAATGCGATTACCGTGCTTGCGCTGTGCTTTGGCCTGACCGGGGTGCGCTTTGCAATCGGCGGGCAGTTTGAACTTGCCATCGCCGCAGTGATTTTTGCCGGGGTGCTCGACGGCATGGACGGGCGGATCGCACGGCTGCTGCGCGCGCAAAGCAAATTTGGCGCCGAGCTCGATTCGCTGTCGGACGTCATCGCCTTCGGCGTCGCTCCGGCAATGATCCTGTTCCTGTGGTCGCTCCAGGATGCGCCGAAATTTGGCTGGACCGCGGCGCTGGCGCTGGCCGTCTGCTGCGCGCTGCGGCTGGCGCGCTTCAACTCGCGGATGGATGCCGATTTTCAGCCGCACAAATCCGCCGGCTTCAACACCGGTATTCCCGCACCAGCCGGGGCAGGCTTGGCGTTCGTGCCCGTCTATCTGTGGCTGACGACGGGCAATGAGCTGTTCCGCGAATGGTATGTCGTGATGCCGTGGGCGCTGGGTGTCGCGATGCTGATGATCTCGGCGATCCCCACCTACAGCTGGGCCTCGATCCGCCTGCGTCGATCGTGGCGATTGTTCGCTCTGGCGGGGGTCGGGTTGCTCGGTGCCGCGCTGGTGACCGCGCCGTGGCTGACGCTGCTCGCTGTCTGCGCAATCTATGCGGCGACGCTGCCGTTCGGCCTCGCCAGCTATGCGAAGGTCAGGCGGCGCGGCTGAACTGGGGCTGGCTGCGCTGGGACCGCGCGACGATGGCGCGCGCGATGTGGCGACGCGGTGCTGAAGGGCGCAGCTTGATGACCGTCGCAGGTCCGGGCTGCGGTGCGGCATCACCCGCGAAAGCACCTTCGCCAAGCAGCGCCGAAAGAATCGCCGACTCATTTGCTTTCAACATCGCCAGGATCACCGTGATGCCGAGTCCGGCGGCGAGGGCGAAGAGGAGTGCGGCTGCGATCTGAACCATGATCTGTCCTTCCGGGTTTCCGTTAACAAAACCTTTCCGACGGGAATGACGGTTTTGCTTGCCTTTTGGTTGCATGTTCTTGGTTTGTTCCCAAGTGTTTTGCGACGAACGGAGTCAGATTGGCGCCGGATCGAATGATCGGATGCGCGCACCGTTCATCCCGAATGCGCCGCGGGCGCTTGCTTTTGATGACCAACGCGGCTAACGGCCCGCGCATTCCACATGGAAGGCGCACATAAACCGGTGCCGGGATCATCCGCTTGCGGAACCCGGTTCTTGCTTTCCAGAGGACCAACCGGAAGGAGAAAGACTATGGCGGCACCTGTCGTCACGATGCAGAATCTTATCGAGGCTGGCGCCCACTTCGGCCACCAGACCCACCGCTGGAACCCGCGCATGAAGCCGTATATTTTCGGTGCGCGCAACGGCATCCACATTCTAGACCTGTCGCAGACCGTGCCGCTTTTTGCGCGCGCCCTCGAATTCGTCGCCTCGTCGGCGGCGTCGGGTGGCAAGGTGCTGTTCGTCGGCACCAAGCGCCAGGCGCAGGGTCCGATCGCTGACGCCGCGCGCGCTTCGGGTCAGCACTTCGTCAACCACCGCTGGCTGGGCGGCATGCTCACCAACTGGAAGACGATCTCGGGTTCGATCAAGCGTCTCAAGACCCTTGAGGAACAGCTTTCGGGCGACACCTCGGGCCTGACCAAGAAGGAAGTGCTCAACCGCACCCGCGAGCGCGACAAGCTCGAAATGTCGCTCGGCGGCATTCGCGACATGGGCGGCATTCCCGACGTGATGTTCGTGATCGACGCGAACAAGGAAGAACTGGCGATCAAGGAAGCCAATGTCCTTGGCATCCCCGTCGTCGCGATCCTCGATTCGAACGTCTCGCCCGATGGCATTGCCTTCCCGGTTCCGGCCAACGATGACGCCGCGCGCGCCATTCGCCTGTACTGCGATGCGATCGCTCAGGCCGCGACCCGCGGCGGCCAGCAGGCCCGCGCCGATCGTGGCGAAGATCTGGGCGCAGCGGTGAACCCTGTCGCCGAACCGGCGCTAGTCGAAGAAGCTGCTGCACCCGTTGCTGAAGAAGCCCCGGCTGCCGCAGCTGCTCCGGTGACCGAGGACGAACAAGTCCCGGCCGAAGCCGCTGCCGAAACCGAACGTCAGAGCGACGCCTAACCGCTCGTTTTGATGACGCGGCCGCGGCAATTGCCCGG
>NZ_JAIBES010000034.1 GCF_019459305.1 Sphingopyxis sp.
GGCCAGGTGCGCGGCACTTATCTGCACGGGCTGTTCGATACCCCCGCCGCGGCCGATGCGCTGCTGGCGTGGGCGGGCCAGGGCCGCGCCACCAGCCCCCACCTCGCCGCGCAGCGCGACACCGCCATCCCCCCCCTGGCCGACCCGGTGGAGGCCCACCTCGCAAAGCAATCCCAGCGCCCACGCTTGGGGGTGGGGCCATGGTGAGGGTGTACAACGGCGGCCGCGCCCCCCGCAAAACCCCCCCCCCCCCCCCCCCCCCCCCAACCCCTCCCCTGAAGGGGAGGGGTTTTCGTTATCGCGAAAACCGTCCCGCCAATTCCACATGCGTCGACCAGCGGAACTGGCCGACCGGCTGTACCCAATCGAGCTTATAGCCGCCCCCAACCAGCAGTTTTGCGTCGCGCGCGAAGCTCGCGGGGTTGCAGCTGACATAAGCGATCACCGGCGTATCCGACGCCGCCAATTGCGCCACCTGCTCCTCGGCCCCCGCGCGCGGCGGGTCGAGGATCACTGCGCCGAAGCGGTTAAGCTCGGCAGGGATCAGCGGACGCCGGAACAGATCGCGATGCTCGGTCGCGACCAGCGCCCCGACGCGGTTAGCCGACGCCTTCAGCGCTGCAATCGCATCGCGCGCGCCTTCGGCGGCATAGACTTTGCGCCCCTTCTGCAGCGACAGCGCAAACGTCCCGACCCCCGCAAACAAATCAGCCACCGCCCCGGCATCGCCAATCGCTTTCGCCACCGCGTCGACCAGCGCCGCTTGCCCCGCGGTCGTCGGCTGCAGAAACGAGAATGCCGGTACTTCAACCGTCACATCGCCAAAGCAAACCGTTGGCGGTTCGGGCTGCCACAAGGTTTCTAGCCCGTGCCCCTGGTCGATGGCAAAGCGCGCAAGCTTGTGCGCGCCCGCGAAATCCTGCAGCGCCATGGCGGCATCGAGACCTTCGGCCTTGACGCCTTCCAATATCACCTCGACCCCCTGGTCGAGCATTTGCAACTTGACTTTCACCGGCCGCTTCTGCTGCGCAATCGTAGTCAGCAGCGCGCGCAGCGGCGCGATCAGCGCGAACAATTCCGGCAGCAGTAGCGGGCATTGCCGCATATCGACGATCTGATTGCTCTGCGCCGCGTTGAAGCCAATCGCAACCTGCTTGCCAATGCGCAACGCGGTCAGTGCCGCGCGGCGGCGGCTTTGCGGCGGCGACAACAGCGCGGGCAGCACCTCGCCAACCGGCACTTCCTGCCCCGCCAGCGCGCCGACCACCCGGTCGAGCACAAAATCGGCGAGCGCGGGCTCAGCGACATGCTGTAATTCGCAGCCGCCGCACTTGCCGAAATGGCGGCATGGCGGTTCGGCGCGGTTCGGCCCGGGGATCAACGTCCCGTCGGCCGCGATCTGGTCGCCCGGAACTCCGCCAGCGACATGACGGCCATCGCCGGTCACGCCATCGCCGCGCGCGGCGATGCGCTCGATCAGCGCTGTTTCGCTCATTTCATTCCCTAACCAGATCGTCGGCGACAAGGCCGCGGCCTATACGCGCCGCCTGCGCGATATGCCACCCCACCGCCGCGACCGCGGCGTCGAACGCATCGCCGCCGCGCGCCAGCATCGCACCGCACGCTCCGGCCAGCACATCGCCCGTCCCTGCCGTCGCCAGCCAGGGGCTGCCGGGCCAGGCCGCCACGACGCGGCCATCGGGGGACGCGACGATAGTATCGGCGCCCTTGTAAACGACCACCGCCCCCGTTCGCACGGCCGCTGCCTTCGCCCTGTCGATTTTGCTGCCGTATAATTCGGGAAAGGCGCGCGCAAATTCGCCTTCATGCGGGGTAAGAATCGCCCGGCACGGCGTTTCGCACAGGCGCGGCAAGGACGCGGCGATCGCGGCGGCGTCGAGCACCAGTGGCTTGCCCGAATCGAGCGCCGCCTCGACATCGAACAGCAATTCGTCGCCCGCCGGAAACCCCGGTCCGATCACGACGGCGCCCACCCGGGGATCGCTCAGCCGCTCGCCAAAGCGCGCGTCGCTCTCAGTGATGATCGCCGACAGCAGCGCGCGTTCGCTACCCTCGACCACGACAAAACCGCCCCCCGCGCGCAGCGCCGCCGCCGACGCCAGCCCTGCGGCGCCCGGCATCGGTCCGGCAAACACCAGTACCATTCCGCGATTGAACTTGTGGGCGATCGCCGCGGGCGTGGCGGCTTTCAATGACGGCAAGGTCCGCATCGTCCCGTGCGGGGCAATCCCGATCGGCGCCAGCAACACGCGGCCGCAAGCCGGTGCGGTGGGCAGCAAGACATGCGCAGGCTTCAGCGCGCCAAGCGCCAGCGTGACATCGGCGGCCAGAGGCGGTAACCATTCGGCGTTGCCGTCGCTCTCAACGCCACTTGGGACGTCAACCGCCAGCACACGACGTCCGGCGAAGCGCTGCAACAGCAAAGCAAGATCGTCGGCCATTGGCCGCGACAGCCCGACGCCAAACAATGCATCGACGACCAACGGCGCGGCGGCCAGTCTGGCATCAATCGGCTCGACCGGTCCGTTCCACTCGGCACGCGCGGCCTTTGCCAGATCGGTCGCGGGTTCAGCCAAGGCTGCCACCCGGACCGTCGCACCGCGCGCCGCAAGCAACCGCGCCGCGACATAACCATCACCGCCATTGTTGCCGGGTCCGCACAGGATCAGAGTCGGCGCGCCCGCCGCCATCCGCCACGCGGTATCGGCCACCGCTGCGCCGGCAAGCTCCATCAACTCGCACAGCGCCGTGCCTTGCACCGCGCAGGCGGCCTCGGCCTCGCGCAACGCGGCGCTGGTCAGGATCGAGGCGTCGGCGGGAACGGACATGTCGATGTGGTAGCGCGTTTCGTCGCGGGTGAGAACTCCATGGGCAAATCGTCCCCCCCCCCAAGGCGGGGCGTTGGCGCCCGATCTCTTCACCGCAGCGTAAACCGACAGCGGGCCCCGCCATCGCGGGGG
>NZ_JAIBES010000094.1 GCF_019459305.1 Sphingopyxis sp.
GCGAAGGCGGGGGCCGATGTCGGCCTTGCCCTTCGATGCCGAGTAAACCGATAGCGGCCTCCGCCTTCGCGGGGGCGACGGGCGAGCCATGCGCTTACCCCGACATCCGCGACCCGCGCGTGATGGTCGCCATCCCGCGCGAACGGCGCGCCGCGATCGCGACGCTATGGGCGTTCGCCGAACGGCTGACCCGGCTCCTGATCGACGCGCGCGAGCCCTTGATCGGACAGATCAAGCTCGCCTGGTGGCGCGACATGGCCGCGATGCTGGCGCGCGATCCCGAGGGCTTGCCCAAGGGCGAGCCGTTGCTCGCCGAACTGACCGCGACGTGGGCGGGGCAGGGCGAGCTCGATACGCTCGTCGATGCGGCCGAGGCGATGCTGCGGGCCGAGGATGCCGCCGACTGCCGCACCGCCGCCGCAGATTTCGGCGCGCGTCTTTTTGCGCTGTCAGGCGGCGATGCCGACGGCGGTCGGCGGTGGGGGCTGCTGTGGGGCGCCAGCGTCCAGACGGGAGCGCGGGAAGCGCGCGAGCTGCTCGCCGCCGCGCACAATTGTGCGCCGCCGCCGCGCAGCATTTTTGCAGCAAACCGCGCGCTGCTGATGCTCGACCGCTGGGCGGGCGCCATTGCCCGGAACGACGGCGAACGGCGCTGGCGCAGCGAGGGATTGCTGCTGCTGCGGCTCGGCCTGATCGGCCGCTGACGATAAAAATGCGCCGGGGGTGGAAATGCTCCGCCCGAACATCTATCTTGTCCGGTACAAAATAGGGTCGCAGGGGACAGGTTATGTTCAACGGGCTGATCGCCTATCTCGATTCGATCAAGGCGCGCGACCCCGCGCCGCGCTCGCGTTGGGAAATTCTCCTCTACCCGGGGCTCGTCGCGGTGGGCATGCACCGCATCGCGCATTGGCTGTTCGAGGCGCGGCTGTTCTTCCTCGCCCGCTTCGTCAATCATCTGTCGCGCTGGATGACCGCGATCGACATTCATCCCGGCGCCAAGATCGGCCAACACCTGTTCATCGACCATGGCTTTACCGTGATCGGCGAAACCGCCGAGATTGGCGACAATGTCACCATCTATCAGTGCGTGACGCTGGGCGGGACCGATCCCGCCAATGGTGTTGCGGGTAAGCGCCACCCGACGCTGGCCGATGACGTCATCGTTGGATCGGGCGCGCAGATATTGGGGCCGATCACGGTTAATCCCCGCGCGCGCATCGGCGCCAATGCCGTGGTGACCAAGGATGTCCCCGAGGGTGCGGTGATGGTCGGCATCCCGGCGCGCTCGACGCTGGTCGACGCTGCCGAATATGCCCGCGAATTCGTGCCCTATGGCACATGCAACGAGACGTTCGACCCCGCGACGCAAAAGGTCGAGCTGCTCCAGTGCCAGCTCGAACAAATGCAGCAACAGCTCGCGGCCTTGATCGCCGAGCGCGACGCGGTGGACGAAGACGAAGACGAAGCGCCGCGGCGCAAAGGGAGCCGGAAAAGCGCCTGATGGGGACAGTGACACCTCTGCCTTTCGCGACCAAGACGGTGTCGAAGCAGACCGGTTTCGAACGCCCCGAATTGATGCGCATCCTCGACCTCTACGGCCGGATGGTCGCGGCGGGGCACTGGCGCGATTATGCGATGGATTTCCACCGCGACGCCGCGATCTTTTCGGCCTTTCGCCGCGCCGCCGAGCGCCCCGAATATCGCATTGAAAAACGCCCCGCCTTGCGGAGTCGCCAGGGCATGTGGGCCTTGGTCTCCGAAGCCGGGGCGATTTTGAAGCGCGGGGACGAGCTTGCAAACATACTCGCCCCCGTCGAACGCAAGCTTATGAAGCTGGTATCGGACTGACCGATCGCGTCGTCGCGGGCAGCTGGTTCGCCAGATTGTCAGGCAGCATCCCCACCACGACCGCGCGGGCATTCTGCCAGAAGGCCGAGAGCAGCAGCAGCGCCGAACCGATCACGAAAGCGGTCAGCGCGACATTGAGCTCGACCGCGCCAAATTCGCGGAACAGCTGGGTCAGCGCGAACAGCACATAGGCGAGGGCGGACACCAGCAACGCGCGCCGGTCGATCGCCAGCGCAACGAGTCCGAACAGCACATAGATGCCGACGACCATCACCGCGGCGCCGCTGCCGATATCATTGCCTTCGGTCACGCCGAGCAGGTGAAAGATCGGATGCGCGATCATCGGCGCGGCGAGTAGGTGGAGCCAGAAGGCGACGTCGCTGCGCCGCGTCTGGCGCACCCGGTCGCTGCGGTCCCACCACATCGCGAGCGCGAACACCCCGATGCCGGCGGTGAGCACCAGCGACATGACGAGCGCATCGGGGCGGTCGGGCATGCCGGTGATCGACAGCACTAACGCCACCGCTGTTGCGGCAAGCGCGGCGGTGCCGGCAGCGACGGTGATCGGCACCATGAAGCGGCGCCAATGCGCCCAGGTCGCCGCCGCGGTGACCAGCGCCATCGCACCGATCAGGATCGCACCGACGGTCTCGCCGGGATCGTTGCCAAAGATCGCTTCGCCATGTTCGACGAGGAAGCCCACCATGGTCGCGAACACCCCGCCCGAAAAGGCGAGGACCAGCACGATACTGGGCAGCGCCATGCGGCGTTTGCGAGTGAAATATTCGGCGAGGAACCACGCTGACAGGGCAACGAATGCGCCGCCGAGCGCGGTGTGGATCGACTGGCCGATCCACGCGACCGCGACGAGCAGAATGACCGCCGCGATGCTGACGAAAATATCGTTGAAACCGGTGATCAGGCGGAAGGATTCTTCATCCGCCGCGGGGGCCGAACGCGCCGACGCGATATGTGACCGGAATGCCATGGCGGCCTCCGGCGTCAAAACTTTCGCATCGACCGCAGCTTGCAGGTCGCTTTCACTATACATCGGGGTCGTCCTTGTTAGACCGATCCCCTTGCCCCGCGCATGTTATGGCATGGGCGTGTTGCTGTGTCAATACAGTGTGGCGCCGTTAGATCCTCCCCGCTTGCCGGGAGGGGGACCACCGCAGGTGGTGGAGGGGGCGGCGGCCTGAAGCGGCGTAGTGTCAGGCCGCGAACCCCCTCCGTCAGCCGCTGCGCGGCTGCCACCTCCCCACAAGTGGGGAGGATAGAGACATCTCACCCCAGCGCCATCAACGCCTTCATCACATTCATCGACTGTTCGCTGCCCGACTGCGGCACGATCTCGCCGGTGCGGTCGATGATCTTCTCCCACGCCGCGGCGACGCCCTCGGGGGTGCGGTCATCCTCGGCCAGCGCAACGCCGGGGGTCATGGTGACATAGGCGGCGTGATACGCGCCCGCGCCCGCGCCGATGATCATGTTCGTCGGCGCATCCTCGCTGACCAGATACAGCGCCGCAGGGACGACATTTTCGGGGGTGAATTTCTCGAACAATTCGGCGGGGAAGATGTCCTCGGTCATCCGCGTTCCCGCAACGGGCGCGATCGTGTTGCAGCGGATGTTGTACTTGGCGCCCTCGAGGTGGAGCGTCTTGGTCAGCCCCGCGAGGCCCAGCTTCGCCGCGCCATAATTGGCTTGGCCGAAATTGCCGTAGAGGCCGGTCGAAGACGCGGTCATCAGGATGCGGCCATAGGCCTGCTCGCGCATCATGTCCCAGCACGCCTTGGTGACATTGGCGCTTCCGCTGACATGCACCTTCAGCACCAGGTCGAAATCTTCGGGTTCCATCTTGGCAAAGCTTTTGTCGCGCAGGATGCCGGCGTTGTTGATCAGGACATGGACGCCGCCCCAGGCTTCCTTCGCCTTGGCGACCATTTCGACCATCTGGTCATATTCGGTGACGCTGCCGCCGTTCGACATCGCGGTGCCGCCAAACGCCTTGATTTCCTCGACCACCTGCAGCGCCGCGTCTGAATGGCCGGTGCCGTCGCGCGATCCGCCCAGATCGTTGACCACCACCTTGGCGCCGCGGCGCGCGAGTTCGAGCGCATAGGCGCGGCCGAGGCCGCCGCCGGCGCCGGTAACGATAGCAACGCGCCCGTCAAATTTGATCGTCATGATGGTCTCCCGGATGGGGCCGCCTCAAGAAAGGTTGCCCGAAAAAACTGAGACGTCCTTAGCCGTTCACGCTTGGCAGGCAAGGGGGTGGCGCGCGACCGGGAAAAATGTCGACTGCAACAAAAATGTCATCTTGATGACGCGTAACTGTCATTTACTCGTCATAACAGCGCCACCAGATTGTCACCTTTCGCAACGGAGCAAACCCCTCATGCGTCACGCCCTGACCGCCGCCCTGCTGGCGACGTCGATGTTTTGCCTGCCTACCGCCGCGCGCGCGCAGGCCATGACGGCACAGGAAGCGGCGCAGCTGCGCGCAGAGCTGGCGGCGCTGAAGGCACAGGTGCAGACGCTCGAAACCCGGCTCGACGCCGCCACCGCACAGCCGCCGCCCGCTCCGGCTCCAACCCCCGCGCCGCCGTCGGTCACCGCAAAGCCCGCGACCGAGATCAGCTGGAAGGGCGCCCCCGAAATCAAGACCGCCAGCGGCTGGAGCTTCAAGCCGCGCGGGCGCGTGCAGGTTGACCTAGCAGGCATCGACACGCCTGCGGGCGTGACGGGTGTCCGCGGCGGCACCGCCACCGAATTTCGCCGCGTTTACTTGGGCGTCGACGGGAAAATTCCCGGCGGCTTTGCCTACCGCGTCGAGGCTGACATTGCGAATGGCGAGGTCGAGCTGACCGACGTCTATCTGAGCTATGGCACCGGGCCGCTGTCGGTCACCGCGGGGCAGATCAAGCCGTTCAACGGCCTCGACGACATGACGAGCGACCTGTTCACCAGCTTCATGGAGCGCGCCGCGTTCGTCCAGGCGTTCGGCTTCGAGCGCCGCGTCGGGTTGTCGGCGCAATATAAGGGTAAGGCGCTGCTGCTGCAGGGCGGGGTATTCGGCGACAACGCCGCCGACCTGACCGACAGCAACCACAGCCTGAGCATCGACGGGCGCGCGGTGTGGATGCCCAAGCTTGGCGATACGCAGCTTCATCTGGCGGCGTCGGGCCATTGGCGCGACCCCAATGATCCCGCCGCGACAGTACGCTACCGCGCGCGACCGTTCGTTCACACCACCGACGTCCGCCTTGTCGACACCGGCCTGCTCGACGTGGCGAGCGAACGCGGGTTGGGCCTAGAAGGCGCTGTGATCGCGGGGCCGTTCCACGCCGCGGGCGAAGCCTATTGGCAGACGCTAAAGCGGAACGGCGCCGCCGACCCGACCTTCTTCGGCGGCTATGCCGAGGTTGGCATGGTGCTGACGCCCGGCGATGCGCGCGGGTATAAGGATGGCGCGTTTGACCGTTTGAAACCGTCGAAACCGATCACCGCGGGCGGCATCGGCGCCATCGAAGTCAACGCGCGCTACGACTATCTCGACCTGAACGACGGCGCGATTATCGGCGGGCGGCAACAGGCGGCACTGATCGGGCTGGTGTGGGCGCCAATCGATTACATCCGCATCACCGCGAATTACGGCAAGCTGTGGATCGACGATGCCCGCGTCGCTACGGCGACGGGGGATCGCGACTATACGGCGGATACGTTTGGGCTGCGGACGCAGATTGATTTTTGATCGAAGGGCGGTTCCGGGGTGGGGAACTGCCCTGACTGTTCCCCTGCGAAAGCCGGGGCCCAGTGAGTTGGAGAGCAAGCATCGGGGGATGACGCTCTGGGCCCCCGCGTTAGCCCGGGGAACGGAAATTAATGTGGGTTGGGTACCCGGCGCAAAATACAACCACTCGCGCCACCCATGGCCCGGGGGCCCCCCCCGCCCGCGGGGGGGGGGGGG
>NZ_JAIBES010000135.1 GCF_019459305.1 Sphingopyxis sp.
TCCTCGCTCTATCTCGCCAACGATCCGATCCCGAAGATCAACCGAACTGCTCTTGCCCATGATCCACCTCCAACAACGGTGAATCATAAATTTGCACCAAAGGGAATCCCCGCGATTCAGATTAATTACGCGACGCTCTAAGCGGGCGAAAAGGCTGAGTTGCGCGTAATCAATCGGGGTCGGCAACCATGGCGACAATCAACTCCTGGGGGAAATACAGCGTAAAAATTGCGCCCCCTTCGGAATGATTGGCGGCCGCCAGCCTGATGCCAAGCGCGTCGGAAAATCCTTTTGCGATGGCCAGCCCCAAACCGCTGCCTCCGTGGCGATCACTCCCTTTGCCTCGCGCGAAGGTGTCAAAGATCATTTGCTCTGCGCCAGCCGCCAATCCTTCGCCTCTATCGCGTATAGTAAGCAAGACGGCGTCGGGCGTGCGCTGTCCCACAATCGAAATGGGTCCGGCTTCGCCGCCATGTTGGACCGCGTTGGCGACAAGATTGAGCAAGATGTGGTGGAGCAGCCGCTCGTCGGTCCTGACGAACGGAAGGTTGGCGGGAACTTGAAAATCGATATGATGCCCGCGAAGCATATCTTTGAGGTCATGGACGACGCCAGCGACTGCATCGGTCAGGTCGACCGACGCCATGCTGAGGTGGACCCCTCCCGCGTCGATGCGAACCAGTTCTATCAGATTGTCGAGAAAACGGCGGAGGCGCGACAGTTCGGCGCGCGCGGTCGGCAGCGCCCGCGCGCCTGGATGCTCGACGCCGATCGCCTCGATCGCTGCGGTTACCCCGGTCAGCGGCGTGCGCAGGTCGTGGCCTATCGACGACAGCAACGCTGCGCGCAGCCGGTCACGCTCTTCGAGCACCGACAGGCTGCGCATCTCGTCCTCAAGATACAGTCGCTCATGCGCGAGTGCCGCTTGTCCGATCAGCGTCGCGAGTAAGGTCGCCTTGTCGGCGGCGACCGGCGCGCTGTCATCGTCGCGCGCGATACCAAGCACCGCCAGCACGCCGAGGCTGGTCTTGAGCGGGTGGAACTGCCAGTCCGATGCCAACAAGGTACCGGTGCCGCGTCCCGCCGGTTCACCGCTATTCCATGCCCATTCGGCTGCGGCCTGATCGACCGGCGAAATCGTCGCCTCGCGCGGACGCGCCACGATCAGGCCCAAGACACCATCGGATTCGGCGAGCATGACGCAGCGCACTCCGAGCAGTCGCGACACTTCTTCGCAAGTGGCGACCGCAGTCGCCTCGCGATCCGAAGCGCGTGCCAGCATCTGCCCGAAAGCCGCGAGCGCGGCATTTTCCTCGGCGCTGCGCACCCCGATGCGGGCGCGTGTTCGCAGACGTCCTGCAAGGTTGCTGGTCACCGCCGCCACCCCGGTCAACACCAGCATTGTCAGCACGCTTTGGGGATCGGCGATGGTGAAGGTGTGAAGCGGGTCGAGGAAGAAGAAATTGAATGCCAGCGCAGCGGCGATGCTAGCGAATAGCCCAGGGCGCAGGCCAAAAAGCGTGGCGGTGACGATCACCGGGACCAGATAGAGCAAATCGACAGCGCCGCGTCCGATCAACGGTTGTGAAAATTTGGCAAGCAACGTGGTCGCTGCAATCAGTATCAGCGCGCTCAAATAGGCCGCAGGTTGGCCCCAGCCGCGCAGCCAGCCTTTCCACCCAGCCTCGCTGGTCGCCGTTTCGGGGGACGGAATGACGTGCACCGCCAGGTCTCTGGACCCGCGGATCAGCGTTTCGACCACCGAACCATGGCGCAGTTCGAACCACCAGCTGCGCTGCGAGCGGCCGATGATCAGCTGGGTCGCGCGCTGCGCCTCGATCTGGCCGCGCAGTCCGGCGATGACATTTTCAGACGGGATGGTGGCGATTGTCGCGCCGAGGGTCGCGGCGAGCGACAGCGCCGCGGCGATCCGGCGCTTGGCATCCTCGTCGAAATTCTCGCTGCGCGGGGTTTCGATATGCACTGCGGTCCAGGGCGCGTTGAGTCCATCGGCAAGCCGTTTGGCGGTGCGGACCAGTGCATCTGCACCAGGCTGTTCGCTGATCGCGACCAGGATGCGCTCGCCCGCAGCATAGGTCCCTGCCAAGCCCCTGGCATCCAGGTCGTGCAGCATCTGGCGATCGACGCTGAGCGCGGCGCGGCGCAGCGCCATTTCGCGCAGCGCCGACAGGTTCGGTTTGGAAAAGAAGTGGCCAAGTGCGCGGGATGCTTCCTGCGGCACATAGACTTTGCCGTCCTTCAACCGATCGATCAGCTCGTCGGGCGGCAGATCGACGAGCTTGATCTCGGCGCCCTCGAATACGCTGTCGGGCACGGTCTCACGCACCCGGACGCGCGTGAAGCTGGCGATGACGTCGTTGAGGCTTTCGACATGCTGTATGTTGAGCGTCGTATAGACGTCGATGCCGGCATCAAGCAGTTCGGCGACATCCTGCCAGCGTTTGGGATGGCGACTGCCCTCAACATTGGTGTGCGCATATTCATCGACCAACGCGAGTTCGGGCGCGCGGCGCAGCACGGCGTCGAGGTCCATTTCCGTGAGCGTTTGGCCACGATACTCGACCTCGCGGCGTGCGATGATCTCCTGCCCGGCCAGCAATGCTTCGGTTTCGGCGCGGCCGTGCGTTTCCACTACCGCCACCACTACGTCGACCCCGTCGCGTTTCAGTACCGCGCCTTCCTGAAGCATCGCATATGTTTTGCCGACCCCCGGTGCGGCGCCGAGGAATATCTTGAGTTGGCCGCGGTCCTCGCGCCGCGCCTGACGTAACAGGGCGTCGGGCGAAGGACGTTTTTCCGAAGAGGGCGGCGTCGACATCGGCGAGGCTTAGACGAACGCGGTTGCCACCGCCAAGGGGCCACGATCGAACTTTACGGAAACCTTATGCCAATCGGCAAATTCCCCCGCGAAACTTTACGGCGAAGCGGCGTAGCGGCGACCACATACTGTCGGATTTCCTCTGGCATCCGCCCCTGGACCGACTTCACCGGAGAATATCCATGTCCGATTTATTGTGGCTCGGCCTGCTCGCCCTGCTCTTCGCGGCGACGCTCGGTTACGCGCGCCTTTGCGACGGCGCCTAAGCGATGAGCACCTCGCTGATCCTCGCCGGAGTCACCGCCGCCGTCCTCCTCGTCTATCTGCTCGTCGCTTTGCTGCGGCCTGAGCGTTTCTGATCGGAACCTGACATGACCGTCGCCGGCTGGAGCCTTATCCTGTTATTCATTGCCGTTACCATCGCGCTCGCCAAGCCGATGGGAATCTGGCTATTTGCGCTTTATGAAGGGCGCGCCACCCCGCTGCACCGGGTGCTCGGCCCGGTCGAGCGCGGTTTCTATCGCCTTGCCGGGATAGACCCCAATGAGGAGCAAGGGTGGCGGCGCTACGCGCTGCACATGCTGTTGTTCAACGTCGCGCTGCTACTGTTTACCTATGCCGTTCTGCGGATGCAGGGCGTGCTGCCGGGCAATCCGCAGGGGTTCGGCGCGGTCGGCGCCGATGGCGCTTTCAACACCGCGGTCAGCTTTACCACCAACACCAACTGGCAATGGTATTCGGGCGAGACGACGCTGTCGAACCTGTCGCAGATGCTCGGCCTGACGATCCAGAACTTCTTGTCGGCAGCGACCGGCGTCGCGATTGCCTTCGCCCTCTTCCGCGGCTTTGCGCGGCGCGAGATGAAGACGATTGGTAATTTCTGGGCCGATGTGACGCGTGTCACGCTCTACCTCCTCCTCCCGATCTGTATCGTTTATGCGATCTTCCTGATCTCGAGCGGGGTGCCGCAGACATTGGCTGGATCAATCGACGCGACGACGCTCGAAGGAGCGAAACAGACGATCGCACTCGGGCCTGTCGCGAGCCAGGAAGCCATCAAGATGCTGGGCACCAATGGCGGCGGCTTCTTTAACGCCAACAGCGCGCATCCGTTCGAAAACCCGACCGCGCTGACCAACCTGGTCCAGATGCTGTCGATTTTTTCCATCGGCGTTGGGCTGACCTGGTGCTTCGGCAAAGCGGTCGGCGACACGCGCCAGGGCTGGGCGATCCTCGCCGCGATGGGCGTGCTGTTCGTAGCGGGGGTTACCGTGGCCTATTGGCAAGAGGCAACCGGCAACCCTGCGCTCCACCAGCTTGGCGTCATGGGCGGCAATATGGAGGGCAAGGAGGTGCGCTTCGGCATCGCCGCCTCTGCCCTGTTCGCGGTCGTCACCACCGCCGCATCGTGCGGCGCGGTCAATGCGATGCACGACAGCTTTACTGCGCTCGGTGGTATGATCCCGCTGTTCAACATGCAGCTCGGCGAAATCGTCGTGGGCGGCGTCGGGGCGGGCATCTACGGCTTTCTGCTGTTTGCCATCCTCGCAGTGTTCGTCGCCGGGCTGATGGTCGGGCGCACTCCTGAATATGTCGGCAAGAAGATCGAAGCTCGCGAGGTCAAGCTCGCGGTGCTCGCGATCGCGATCCTGCCGCTCGTCATTCTGGGGTTCACCGCGATCGCCAGCGTGCTGCCGGCGGGCCTCGCAGGTCCGCTCAATAAGGGGCCGCACGGCTTTTCGGAAATCCTCTACGCGTTCACTTCCGGCGCCGGTAACAATGGGTCGGCCTTCGCCGGGCTGAGCGCGGGCACGCCCTTCTACAACGGCATGCTAGGCGTTGCGATGTGGCTCGGGCGCTTCTTCGTGATCATCCCCGCGCTCGCTATCGCCGGCAGCCTTGCCGCCAAACGGCATGTCCCAGCGACCAGCGGCTCCTTCCCTACCACCGGTGGGTTGTGGGTCGGCCTGCTTGTCGGGGTGATCCTGATCCTTGGCGGCCTGACCTTCCTGCCCAGCCTCGCCCTTGGCCCCATCGCCGATCACCTCGCGGTGACCAGCGGCCAGCTTTTCTGAGGGATATACAGCCATGAACGCTCCAACTTCGATGTTCAGTGCCGCCCTTGTTGCCCCCGCGATGCGCGACGCCGTGCGCAAGCTCGACCCGCGCCAGCTGGTCCGCAATCCGGTGATGTTCGTCACCGCCGTGGTCGCCTCACTGCTCACCGTGCTGCTCGTCATCGGCGAACCCGGCCTGTCGCTCGGTTTCGAGATCCAGCTTGTCGTCTGGCTGTGGCTCACCGTCCTCTTCGGCACCTTTGCCGAAGCGCTCGCCGAGGGGCGCGGGCGGGCGCAAGCCGCATCACTTCGCGCCACAAAGGCCGAGCTGAAGGCAAAATTGATGCTCGGGGTCGGCGATACTTATGAGATCGTTGCCGCGAGTCAGCTCGACAAGGGCGAGATCGTCCTCGTCGAGACAGGTGACCTCATCCCCGCCGATGGCGAGGTGATCGAGGGTGTCGCATCGGTCAACGAGGCCGCGATCACCGGCGAAAGCGCGCCGGTGATCCGCGAAGCGGGCGGCGACCGCAGCGCGGTCACCACAGGCACGCGCGTCATTTCCGACCGCATCAAGGTGCAGGTCACCGCCGAACCCGGTCAGGGTTTTCTTGACCGCATGATCGCACTCGTTGAGGGCGCCGAACGCCGCAAGACCCCGAACGAGATCGCGCTTACCATCCTGCTCGTCGGGCTGACGATCATCTTCCTGATCGCCGTCTCAACGATCCCGGGCTTTGCTTCTTATGCGGGTGGATCGGTGCCGGTGGTGCTGCTCGCCGCGCTGCTCATTACGTTGATCCCGACCACGATCGCCGCATTGCTCTCGGCAATCGGCATCGCAGGCATGGACCGGCTCGTGCGTTTCAACGTGCTCGCCAAATCGGGGCGCGCAGTCGAGGCCGCGGGCGACGTCGATGTGCTGCTCCTCGACAAGACCGGCACGATCACCATCGGCGACCGTCAGGCCAGCGAGTTCCGCGCGCTGACGGGGATCGAGATCGACCGGCTGGCGGAAGCGGCGTTACTGTCCAGTCTGGCCGACGAAACCCCCGAGGGCCGCTCGGTCGTCGCACTGGCGCGCGAACGCTATGCGATCCGTGTCGAGACGCTGCCCGCCGGGTCAGACGTCATCGCCTTCACGGCGCAAACCCGCCTGTCAGGCGTGACGGTCGCGGGCATCACCATCCAAAAAGGCGCGGTCGATTCGGTGTTGAAAGCGCATCCTCAGGACGAAGCGAGCCCTGCGGTTCAGGAAATGCGCCGCATCACAGACGAAATTGCACGCTCAGGAGGCACACCGCTCGCGGTGATCCGCGACGGTCGGTTGCTCGGCGCCATCCACTTGAAGGACGTCGTGAAAGCAGGTGTGCGCGAACGCTTCGGCGAGCTGCGCAAAATGGGCATCCGCACCGTGATGATAACCGGCGACAACCCGCTGACCGCAGCCGCGATCGCGGCCGAGGCCGGGGTCGACGATTTCCTGGCGCAGGCGACGCCCGAAGACAAGCTGGCGCTGATCCGACGGGAACAGGCCGAAGGCCGCCTAGTAGCGATGTGCGGCGACGGCACCAACGACGCCCCTGCCCTCGCGCAGGCCGACGTCGGGGTCGCGATGAACACGGGGACGCAGGCGGCGCGCGAGGCGGGTAATATGGTCGACCTAGACAGCGATCCGACCAAGCTGATCGAGATCGTCGGGCTGGGCAAACAATTGCTGATGACGCGCGGCGCGCTGACGACCTTTTCGGTCGCCAACGATGTCGCCAAATATTTCGCGATCATCCCGGCGATCTTTGTCGTCCTCTATCCGCAGCTCGGGGTGCTCAACGTGATGGGGTTGGCGACGCCGGAAAGTGCGGTGCTGTCGGCGATCATCTTCAACGCGCTGATCATCCCCTGCCTCGTCCCGCTCGCGCTGAAGGGCGTGCGCTATCGACCGATGCCCGCGGGCCAGCTGCTCGGGCGCAACCTGTCGGTGTTCGGCCTCGGCGGCCTCGTCGCGCCCTTTGTGGGCATCAAGCTGATCGACCTCGCCGTGTCCGGCCTCCACCTCGCTTAAGGACCAATCGATGTTCAACGACCTTAAATCCGCCGTCCGCCCCGCGCTGGTGCTGACGCTGCTGTTCGCGGCGCTGCTCGGCATCGCTTATCCGCTCGCGCTGACCGGGATCGGGCAGACGCTATTCCCGGCGCAGGCGAACGGCAGCCTGATCCGCGACGGTGACACCGTCGTCGGGTCCGACCTGATCGGCCAGAAATTCACCGGCCCGACCTATTTCCGTGGTCGCCCTTCCGCAGCGGGTGCTGACGGTTATGATGCCGCTGCATCGGGCAGTTCGAACCTCGGCCCCGCCTCGCGGGCGCTCACCGACCGCGTCAATGCCGATATTACCACCCTTGCCGAGACGACACCGAGCTCTCCTGTCCCGCCTGACCTGGTGACGGCCTCTGCCTCGGGGCTTGATCCCCATATCAGCCCCGAGGCAGCCTTTTCGCAAGTGAACCGCATTGCCGCCGCCCGTCGCCTCCCCGCCGCTCAGGTCCGCTCGCTCGTCGCGGCGGCGGTCGAGCAACCGGCGCTTGGCTTCCTTGGCGAACCGCAGGTCAATGTGCTGCTGCTCAATCGCGCACTCGACGAGTCAGTCGCACAAAAGTAGGGTGGAGACATGGTGCAAACCGCAAAAATTCTGGTCGTGGAAGACGATCTCCACATCCGCCGATTGCTGCGAACAACGATGCAGCGTGCAGGTCATGCGGTTGTCGAGGCAGCTGATGCACGCCAGGCAGTTTCGCTGCTGGATATTGAACAGCCTGATGTCGTCCTCCTCGACCTAGGTTTGCCGGATCGCGACGGGCTCGAATTGATAGGACCCATTCGTCGTCGCTCAACCGCGATCATCATCGTGGTCTCTGCGCGCGACGACAGCAGCGAAAAGGTCACAGCGCTCGATCTGGGTGCCGACGATTATGTCACGAAGCCGTTCGACACCGACGAATTGCTTGCCCGGATCCGCACCGCGCTTCGCCATCGGCGGACAGCTGCCGCGGGGGACGATGTGACCGTGGTAGAAGCAGGGTCCGTGCGGATTGACCTTGAGCATCGGCGCGTATCTAAAGATGGGTTAGACGTTCATCTAACACCAAAAGAATATGCCGTTCTTGCCGAACTGGCACGTCGGCCGGACCGTGTGCTCAGCCATACCCAGCTGTTGAAATCGGTGTGGGGACCTGCGCACGTCGAGAGGGTGGAATATTTGCGGATCGCTGTGCGCGGTCTGCGTCAAAAGCTTGAGGCGGATCCCACTCAGCCGAAGCTCATAATAAATGAACTGGCAGTTGGCTATCGGCTTCGCGCGTGAGTTTTCTGCCGACCCGCCGACCGACTTAGCTAGGGATTGACGCCTCACATCAAATGGCAGCTATCAGCGGAACGCAATTTTTCGCCGGGTACTTCCAAGTGGATTCTGGCGCGAGAATGGCAGAAGTCTCCATTGGCTTTGTCATTTGACAGGGCGACGTGGATCGCCCTCAAAGCGGTCGATGTTTAAGTTTGCTAATATCCTGTTCCGTCTCGCGCGAACTGCCGGTTTCGGACCGCTCTTTAACTGCTGGCTACGACTTAATTTGGGAGCGAAGCCGACGTCAGCGCGCCTTCTCAAGACAAATGCTGACCGGCGCTGACCAGTTGGTAGGGGCCGGTCGCCAGCACATCCGTTCTTGGATGGACTTCTACACTACCAATTGAAAACGCCGCCGGATTGGCGGCGGCGTCTTGATATAAAGTAAAACAATTTACCGAATTACGGCACCCCATTTCGTAGCCGCATTTAGGAACGCAAAAAACCCCCCCGGGTGTTGGGCGCCGGCGTCTTCATAGAGAGTAAACCAATTAGCCGAATGACGGCACCGCTTTGCGTCGCCGCTTTTCGGAACGCAATACGCCGCCGATAAGTCCGAAGCCCATTAGCATCATTGCCCATGTGGTAGGCTCAGGGACGGCACTTACGCCATCCGAGAAAAACCCAAGTTGATTGCCCGATAGCGCGACGTTCGAAATACGAACGTTGTCGATCGAACCCTTCACAAATTGCGTATCTTTAGAATATCGGGCTCCAATGACCAAACCTTGGTTCAAATTGCCACTGAGACTTCCCGTGGTAGCAGCGCTGCCAACCAATGTACCGTCTAAGTAGGCGCGCTGAACGCTTCCGTCCCAACTAAATGCAATGTGATGCCAAGCGTTAGTCGATATGCTTTCAGACCCGCCGTTTATGCTGATCGGACTCAAGCCGTTTGCCCAGGTGCTGATAACGCCGTTGGAGTAGTCACCTAGCACAATGTAATTGCTGCCTTGATACAGGCTCAAATAATGGACGTTGCTTTGATAAGTTGCGACATTTACCCATGCTTCCAAGGTGAATGCACTCAACGAGATATTGGTGAAGGCAGACGCTGCAAAGTCGTTGATACCATCTAGCGATAAGGCTTGCCCAAATTTTCCGGCGCCGTACGTGGCGCCGTTAGATAGGGTCGCGTTCAGGCCATTGCCCGATGTATCTATGCCAGTGCCGTCAAACTTATATTCCACCACGACTGCCGCGGTGGCAATCTGCGGAACCGACGCTGCAAATACAGCCGCCAGCAAAAATCCACGCTTCATTGATAATCTCCCCGGCGGCTCAGCATTCAATCCTGGTTGCGTTCGAATTGCCTCTGCCACAATGCACACGACCCGAGGCACGCGATAACACGAGCAAAACGATTAAGATAGCTTAACAACGAAGATTTGTCCCATATCGAAACACGTTACCGCGCACGAGCGGCGTGCGCATGGACGGTTCTCTCCGGGCATTGCGGGCTGCGACGATCAGGGTAGATACAAACACTCGCAGATATTATGCTGACACAAACACGGTGAACGACCGCTTTTTGGGGAGCGGTCCCGACGGCGGCTAACAAGCTTCTCGGCAGGATATTGGGTCGCCAGCTTCATCGCCTCCTCTGCGTCGGCGCGCAGCCAAGCATCATGTGCGTCAGGGGGCAGGATGACCGGCTTCATGGGCCCGGCAAATGTGCACGCCAAGGCAGACGATCACGAAAAAGACGGGAACCCCATGCGAGCGGATCGACGAGCTTAAAGATGACGCTGAGCCAACCCGGATGAGTTAGAGATGCTCGCCGACCTGTGGTGGGTCACGCCAGAAGGGCTGCGGCGATCTATCGAAGAGGCTAAAGTCACCTCTTGCTCGCCGCTACCGTCGTTCCGGCGGGTCAATCGTTCAACTGCACCCCAACTGCCGTGTGGGACGGCGATGGGCCAATCTGGTGTGCCGAGAGGCCGCATATCCGCCTATCTGGTATCGCGGCGCGCGAAAGGGACGGGACGGGCAGTCCGGGGCATCCCTGCCCTGCGGCTGACCTAATCGCTGCGCGTGATCATCTTGTTTCCCTGCTAAGCAAGCGCGGCGGCGTTCGGCCCTCTGGCCATGTATCAGTGAGCGGTTCGACAAGGCGCTGGCGGCAATCGGACCGCCGCCTTCTTCACGTCGCCCCGCTCGGGCGACATATCCTGCGCTATGGTCCGCGATGGCTATGCCGCGAAATCGGACAGATACTGGCAAGACCATCGCTGCAACTGACGTCAATGGAATTCGCCGACGACATGCCGCTAATTGGACTTGTTAACCGACGCGCTCCATAACGTTTCTGAGGGGCAGAATATGCGACTGACGGAAATCTGTGCGGCGGCAGCGGTTCTATCCATGTCACCAATGCCGACCAATGCGCATGGCGGCGGCCTGGCGGCCGATGGCTGCCACAATGATCGTAAGAACGGCGGTAGGCATTGCCACCGCGCTCCCGCACGGTCCGCCCCGGCGGCGGACCGACCGCAACGTCTGTCAGGCGGAACAACCTATTTTGCCAACTGTACGGCCGCGCGCGCAGCGGGGGCGGCGCCTGTTCGCCGCGGTGATCCTGGATATGCGCTCCACTTAGACCGGGACCGAGATGGCGTAGGATGCGAGTGAGCAAATTCGCTCGCTAGCCGCCCTAATGGCCAGCCGCTTTCCGGATGTGACGGGGCCAGCTTGAACGATTGAAATCGGCGCGAACGTGACGGTTGTTGGTACCGGGCGTTAAGAACAAGTTCGATAACTTGCGCCGCCGCTTTTCGCCGAAGCATGCACATATGCGGCGGGCGCCCGGCGCGGACGCGATATCACAATGTCGGCGAGTGGGCGACGGCTTAGGCAAAACAATCGCTCTCAATTTGAGAATGTCTCGCGATTTGCGGTTGTCGGCTCGAGACGCTGGATTAACCTGGCCGTCGGAGAGAAAAAGAATTGAATATCCAACCCATCGCAGTTGCAATGGTCCGTGTGGCACCGTTCGGCTGCGGGAGAGCCGAGCCGCGTCGCCAGCTATATTTCGAAGCCCACATCGATGAGGCGCGAGAGATCGTGGAGGGATGCCGCGACGGGTCGGTTCGCGGAGATGAATGCACGAATGCCGAGCGGGCGCTCAGCCGCAATGAAGCAAAAGAAAGAAGCAAGAGGTTCCTCGGCGACGGCAAGGCCTACACGCCCCGCTGATCTGAGGCTTTATAAGCCGGCGTCAGATCGCAATTGATCAAGTTTCTCGCAGCAAAGCTGCTCCACGACATCCCGCAATTTCTTCGCGGAACCGGCCAGTGCCCCCAAGTCCTCAATACCAATTTCGTAGTTGGGTGAATACCGCGCCTCAACATAGGCACGTTTCAACAGCTCAAAGCGCCGCCGGTCGAGTTTGCTCTCGCGCGGCCAAGCTTGAACAAGCCTAGGCTCCCGGTCCTCCGAAAGCGACCGCAGGAACTTTATGTTATGAGAGCGCGGAAAATAGAAGGTTTGTGCCAGCAAGTAGCAAGCATAGGCCCGTTCCACGGCCTGATGAAGAGAGAAGGCAACATCCTTGCGCCAGCCGGCATCTTCCAACCCTTCGGCCTTTTGAAGTTCCACTGTCCGCAAGGCTCGCTGAATTGCAGGAAATCCCTCGCTGAAATACGCTAATGCCATCTCATAGGCGTCGGCCGCCGTCAGAGGCTTCGGAATCGCCAGCGCATGGTTCGGCAACTCATAAAGCATGATGCCGTCGCGGAGGATGTCGACCCAGAAATACTCGCCGCGGCTGAGCGCGCGATTCACTTCGTCGAGGGTGTGCACGATGATGTTGAGTGTCCGTCCGACCGCCGGATCGCGCAGGATCTTGTCCTCGGCGATATACCAGTGATCGGCGATATCGGTCAGGTCGCTATGGCTCACGATGATCAGGACGTCGAAATCGGACTGGTAGCCGTTTTCGGGTTCATCGACCCAGTCGTTGCGCGCATAGCTCCCGAACAAAACGATCTTCAGAATCTTGCCATTGCGCTTCACGTCCTTCGTCGAGCGCTCGATCGAGCGCGCAAACTCTTCCATGAGCACCTGCTTGATGCGCTCGAGTTCGCCCTGCTGCTTGGAAGGAAGATGGTCGATTTCTGTTTTCATTTCAGCGCAAAATCTGGCCGACATTCTGCGCGCTGGCAAGTCAAACCCGATTCAATCCGGACCAAATACCTGCCGCGCGGGGACTGCCCCCCTGCACTACTTGCCATCACGAAATCTGCGGTCCGCTTCGGCCGCGGCCGATCGTCCAGCTAACCCCGCGCTCGCGCGCGATCCCGGCGACGTCCTTCCCGACATGACGATCGAGCACCGGCTTCCAGGGCACGAGCGTGAATTCCCTGGCCTTCTCGACCAGGCCATAACGGCCGCCGGCGGCATCGATCCGGCGCGCCAATTTCCCCTCGACCCATTCGCCGTTTGCGCTCTCGGCGAACTCCTTTTCAAGTTCGCTCGCAAGGCGCCGCGCGAGCCTAAGCAATTCGCGGCGCTGGAGCGCGGCCAGCGCCCCCTTCCGGTAAGCTATTCCTTCGCCCGCCGGATCGGCAAGTTCCTCGTCGATCAGCCACTGCTGCCGAAGCGCCATCGCGGTACGAACCTCACGCCCGAACCCCTTGTTGCGAGCCGAAGTTCGCACGCTGCCCGAGGCGTCGCGATCGAGCCACGTCACCGCTTCAGCGCGGACCAGTTGATCGATCGGCACCGGAGACAGGATTTCTACCGCGATGGGTCGGTCCCTCGCGGCACTCGTCTCGAAACTGGCCGCGCGCTCGAGATGATCGGCCGCGATCGTCCAGCTGCCATCGCCTGCCCGTTCGACAAAACCGCCCTGCCGACGCATCGCTTCGAGCCGCCGGACATGCGTCTCGATATAGGCCGCGGACGCGCCAGGATCATGGCGCAAATTGGCGGCCTCGTCGTAGCGCCCGCCATTGTTCGCCGCGATCGCGGCGATCATGTGGTCGACCTCGCGAACGCCGCGCGGCGCGGGCAGAATCCGGACGATGCTGTTTTCGGGCAGGGGTTCGACGGCATCCCCCTTCCCTATGCCGACATAATGGCTGCGCCCGTCAATGCCGTCGACAATCAGGAAATGCCGGTCGGCGAACTCATCGGCGAGGCCGCGCATGACGATGCGGCCGACGAGCGGTTCGGCGAGCGGCGCGCCATCGTCATGAACGACACGATCGGCAGGCGCGCCGGCGCGCGACCGGGCCGTCAGTTCGCGCTGCATCGTGCGGATGATATCGCCGCGCTCGCCCATCTGGGTCAGCGTCGCGCGCAGGTCCTTCGCCAATCGCCACTGCCCGGGTGCCACCTCCTCGGCCAAACCAAGCGCGCCGAGCTTCTGTAATCTCCCTGCCCACAGCGACTGGACGAAGGGGTCGCGGTGCCGCGCCGCGACGAGCAGGCGCGCATCGGCTTCGCCAAGCAATTGGCGGTCGGTTTCGGTGAGCCGCTCGGCGCCGACGTCGCGCCGCATCCGCGTCTCGATTTCGAGCTGCGTCCGGGGTCCGAGATGGAGCGTGGCGATCTCGCTCGCGCGGGCGCGCAGGCCGTGCGCGATATATTCGCGGGCGATGATCAGATCCTTGCCGCGATCGTCCTTGCCGCGCAGCATGATATGGCTGTGCGGATGGCCGGTATTATAATGATCGACGGCGACCCAATCGAGCTTCGTGCCAAGGTCCTCTTCCATCTGCGCCATGACGCGCCGGACGAACGGCTTGAGATCGGAATAAAGGTCCCCCTCCTCGGCCGACACGATGAAGCGGAATTGATGCCGGTCGCCGGCGGCGCGATCGAGGAACGACTTGCCGTCGGCAACGTCGGTTTCGGCGGCGTAAAGTTCGCCCGGATCGCCTTCGCGGGTGACGCCATCGCGCTGGATATATTTGAGGTGCGCGTGTGCCGCACCGAGCCCCTTCGAACCGAGCCTGACGAGCCGTGTCTTCACGATCACGCGCCGCATCGAAGCGCGGTTGCCGATGCCGCGCGAGGCCAGCAGCCGGCCATTCGCCGCGCCGCGCCCGATCCGGCTGCCGTCAAAGGCGCTGCGGCGCTTCGCTGAGGCGCTGCCCATGGCGGCACCCGCGGCGAGAAGCCGGCCGAGATATTTGCGCGCCTTCTTGCCACGCGTCGCGCGCATCTTGCCGAGCCTGGTTTCGAAATCCTCATCGTCGGCGCTCACCAGCTGCCGACCCCCGGAATCTCGCCCGAACCCGCGAAAATCCGCCAACGGCTGCGTGACGGTCTCGTACCGCAGAAGCAAGTCCCGCGACAAAATGATGTGCAGGCAATGGCATCTTTTCGCCGGCGGGGCTGTGCTTTTAACTTGCCTTCGCCATTCCTGCCTGCTGACCCGGCGTCAAAGCTTTCAGCCGACCCCGCTACAGATTTTCCCGCACCGTCTGTCCCCGCTCGGCAAGCTCCCGGACAAGCCATTCCTCGCCGCTGTCGCTCTCCCAGATTTCGCCGCACGCGAAGAGGCCGACGGGGATTGCAGCCGCTGCGGCAAAGCTGGTCGGGCCGCACGCAACGATGCCGCGCTGGAGCGTGCTCAGCCTGACCGCGATCGCCTTCGCAGAATAGGTCGTCATCGTCTCTCCAAAGCGCGCCTTGCGGCGCTCTTCGAGTGCCGTTTGCGCCGAGGAAAATGCGAGAGAGCAGCGCCTTGTCGGCGCCGCTCCCGCATGCGAACTTCGCGCGTTCACCCCAGGCTTTCGTAAGCGCTCTCGGCGTCGCCGCGCCGCTTGAACTGCCGCAGCCCGAGCAACGCCTCGACCCCGTCGATCGCGTCCAGAAGCACGACCGCGACATAGAAAAGACCATCGAGAAATCCGAAGACCGCCACCCGGTCGAGCGCCTCGCCGTCGCCGTCATCAAGTCGTTCATAGTTGCCGATCCACTTCTCGCGCTGCCGCGCTTCCCAGTAGAAATCGGCCCCCTCGGCTTCGATGAAATGGCGTGCGAGACCCTCCGCCGCGCTGCGTCCGAACGCGCCTTCAAGCCCCGAAACGATCCGATCGAACACGCCATCCGACGCCATTGCGATAGCGACTGCGCCCATGATATCCTCATTGAACATGCGATCCCAAAGTCGGGAACAAGTTCAACGAGACGGGGGGGGGGGGGGGGGGGGGGGGCCCCCGCGGGGGGCGGGGGGGGGGGGGGCGGCGGGGGGGGGGGGGGCGGGGGGCTGGGGGGGGGGCGTGCGGGGGGGGGGCGGGGGGGGGGGGGGGGGGGGGGGGGGGGGGGGGGGGGGGGGGGGGGGGGGGGGGGGGGGGGGGGGGGGGGAGGGGGG
>NZ_JAIBES010000143.1 GCF_019459305.1 Sphingopyxis sp.
CCCCCCCGCGGCCCCCTGCCGTCAGACGGGTTCGGCGATCTTTTGGGATCGCCGCCCCGCTGGCCGTGCCGGGCCGTGGCTGCACCACCGGTTGCTAGTTCGCCGTTCGCTGACGCGAACGCCATCGCTAGCGCCCTCGGCCCGTCAATACATATGCTGCCCGCCATTGATCGACATCGTCGACCCGGTCACAAACCCGGCATCCTCGCTGCACAGGAACGCGACGCCGCGCGCGATTTCATCGGCTTGGCCCAGGCGCCCTACCGGGATCTTGGCGACAATTTTTTCCAGCACCTGCGGCGGCACCGCGGCGACCATGTCGGTGTCGATATAGCCGGGCGCGATCGCGTTCACGGTCACGCCCTTCTTGGCGCCTTCCTGCGCCAACGCTTTCGTAAAGCCGTGGATGCCCGATTTCGCCGCGGCATAATTGACCTGGCCGTACTGGCCTGCCTGTCCGTTGATCGACCCGATGTTGACGATCCGGCCCCAGCCGCGCTCGACCATGCCGCCAAACGTTGCCTTCGCCATGTTGAAACAGCCGCCCAGATTGACGCGCATCACATCGTCCCAATCGTCGTAGCTCATTCGAGCGAGCGTGCCGTCGCGGGTGATCCCGGCGTTGTTGACGACGATGTCGACCGGGCCAAATTCCTCGGCAATGCGCGCGCAGCTGTCGAGGCACGCCTGATGGTCGCCGACGTCCCATTTCCTCGCGGCGATGCCGGTGCGTTCGGTGAACGCCTTTGCCTTTTCGTCATTGCCGCCATAGTTGGCGACGACGGTGACGCCCTGTTCCTGCAATTTGAGGCTGATTGCCTCCCCGATACCCCGGCTGCCGCCAGTGACGATTGCTACGCGTGCCATTTATTCTGCTCTCCCACAGAGTTATCGCACGATGATTAGGCCGCGCACGCGGCCGCCGCAAGTTTACCGGAACGTCAATCGCAAAGCTATTCGGGGGACTCGGTCAGGACCCTAGTTGCTCACCTGGACGCGCAGCCGGGAAAAGTCGCCGATAGCGAGGTCGGCCTTGTCGATCGTCACCACCAGATTGTCGCAGTCGCCGAACATCCGGCTCATCAACCCACTGGTCGGCAGTTCGAGCAAGACGGCGTCGCGATCCTCGTCATAATCATGGGCATGGCGGAAGGGTTCGTGCCCGATCGCCGCCATTTCGCACGCCGCAAGGTCGCGCCAATAGGGCTCGTAAAACGCGCGCATTGGCGCCGACAGACTGTCCGGATTCGCGCACCACGCATGTTTGGCGCGGTCGAACAGGATTGTCTGATAGTCATGGACCCAAAGATTGGCGGCGGCGCGGTGCGTGGTCAGCGGCAGGGTGATGGTATCGCGCACCTCTGCGCCGGTTTCGGGGTCGATGCGGTGAACCGCTTTTGCCCAATGGATCGCGTGCAGTGCGGACATGACGGCCGTTGCGTCGCTCGCCGAAAAGGCTTCCTTGGCTGCGCCTTCGTGGACGATGGCGATGATCTCGTCGGCGCGGATGCGCGCCTCGCGGTTAATCGCGGCGCACTGCTCCAATGCGACAATGTCCTCGGCGCTCGCGCCCGGGGGTGGTGTCGCGTCGGTCGTCAACCGGTCGAGCCGCATTTCGAGAATGGCGATCATCGCCGTCATGCTGCCCCAGTCGAACGGGTGGAAGGCGGGATCGGCAATATCGTAGCTGCGGTTATACAGCATCGCGCCAATGTCGTTCGGATCGCCCTCGACCCGCGGATCGGCGTCGCTAGGTCCTACCGCGACGAGATCAACCGGCCATTCCGGAAACGCCCGCACTGCAAAGGGCTCGAGGTCGCCGAAGCGCACGCCGCCGTGCGGGCCGAACCACCCATCGGGATCGTCGAGCGCCAGCGGCGGCGGCACCGCGGCATCGGTATCGCGCAGATGCAGCACCTGCATATGATAGCCGCGGCGATGGATGAAAAAGGCAAGCGCGCCGTCGCGCGGCCCCAGCCCGTCCCACAGCGCTGGGGGCAGGCTGGCGCAATCGATCTGGGCCAGGAAGTCGGCGGGTTCACCGTCGATTTGCGGCCATTCGGTGCCGACCGGCAGGCGCGGGCAACCGCCGAGCCAGCTGTTGGTTGAAATGGCATCGCGCAGCGGGATTTGCGGCACGAGGCGCAGCGTAACGGCTTCGGTTTCGATCTCGGCGCTTTCGATTCGATGCGCTTCGTCTTCGACCTCGGACGCCAGCGCTTCGAGCGTCGCCTCGACCGCAGCGGCCTCGCCATCGGGGGCGGGGTCTTGCCGATAATCATAGTCGGTCTCGGCCTGCGGCTGGAGCGGCGCCTTGCCGCTGACGCGCGCGAGCCGCGATGCGGATATTTCGACGACTTCGGCCTCGGGCTTAGCCTTGCGCGACAGTGTGGGCATCCGGCTTTCACCCGGCGCGCGCGGAGCCCGCGGCGCGGAGGGGGCGGTGCGCGGACGACGCAGCCACCAAGTGGCAACGACGAGCGCCGCAAAGGCCAGCGCGATCCCGGCGAGCATGAGCGCTGCCGATTGGATCTGGTTCATTGCGTATCTCCAAATTGCCGCGACCGGACCGTTTTGGTGCCGCGTCGGAGCAATCTAGCGCATGGACCTAAATAGTTGGTAAGCGCCGGAGATTAAAGCCAGCCCGCCAGCTCGCGGCGCATCAGCGTCTCGAGCATCGCCATCCCGGAGGCGTCGGCATTCAGGCACGGCAGATAGGCAAAGCGATCACCGCCCGCAGCCTCAAACTGCTCCTTGCCGCGGATCGCCAGCTCTTCGAGCGTTTCCAGGCAATCGGCCGAAAAGCCGGGGGCAAAAATCGCGACGCTCTGGCCCGTCTTGCCGAACGTTTCGAGCTGGGTGTCGGTTGCGGGTTCGAGCCATTTGGCGCGGCCAAAGCGCGATTGGAACGCGACCTCGATCGGGCGGCCCATCGCTTCGGACAGCAGCCGCGCGGTCTTGCGGCACTGGCAATGATAGGGATCACCCAGATGCAGCGTGCGTTCGGGCATGCCGTGGAAGCTCGCGAGCAAGACATCAGGGGTGAAATCGAGCGCCGCCACTCCCGCCTCGACCGACGCCTTCAGCGCGCCGATATAGGCGGCATCGTCATGATAAGGCGGCAGATAGCGCAGCGCCGGTTGCCAGCGCAGCGTCTTCAGATGCTCACCCACCGCGTCGACCACGGTCGCGGTCGTTGCCGCGCAATATTGCGGATACATCGGCGCGATCAGGATGCGTTGGCACCCGGCGGCCATCAGCGCGTCGATTGCCGGGCCGATAGCGGGCTTGCCGTAGCGCATCGCATAAGCAACCTGCACCGCATCGCCGAACAACGGCTGCAATGCCTCACTTTGTGCGCGGGTGATCGCGGCGAGCGGCGATCCGTTCTCGGTCCACACCTGCGCATAGGCATGCGCCGATTTTTTGGGCCGGGTGGTCAGGATGATCCCGCGCAGGATCGGCTGCCACAATATCTGCGGAATTTCGACGACGCGGCGGTCGGACAGGAACTCGGCCAGATAGCGCCGGACCGACGGCGCATCGGGCGCGTCGGGGGTGCCAAGGTTGACGAGCAGCACGCCGATGCGGGGTGCGGCGACGGGCGGATGATTGAGGGGCAGGGTCATAAGCGGTGCGCCGACATCCGTCACAGCGGCTGCGCCGACAGGGGCAGGCGGCGGATGCGGCGGCCGGTCGCGGCGAACATCGCATTGGCGATCGCGGGCGCGACGACGGGGACCGCGATTTCGCCCAGCCCGCCGGGCTCGCGGTCGCTGTCGACAAATTCGACCAATATCTGTGGGGTCTGCGACAGGCGCGGCAGGCCAAGCTGGCCCAGCTTGCGCGCGGTTGCGACGCCGCCTTCATAATCCGTGGTCGCTCCGACCGCGGCGGCGAGGCCAAAGATCAGCCCGCCCTCGATCTGTTGCCGCGCGACCCCCGGATTGACGAGGCGCCCGGCATCGACGACCGCGACCAGTTGTTCGACCTGCAACCCCTTGTCGCTTTGCCGCGCCGTCGCCATCAGCGCGATATGGCTGCCGCGCATGCTGTGGCATGCCAGTCCCTGCGCCGCCCCTGACAGACCGCCCTCCCAGCCGCCAAGGCTGGTCGCAGTGAGCAGGCAGCGCGCGAGCAGCGGCGCGTCGCCCAGCATCGCGATCCGATAGGACAAGCCATCGGTCCCGGCGCGCGCCGCCATTTCATCGACGAAGCACTCGGTGAAAAAGGCGGTGTAGCTGTCGGCATTGCCGCGCCAGCGCCCGGTGGGCAGCCCGATGTCGGCGGGGCAATGGTCGACCGCGTGGTGCGGAATCGTATAGCTGCTCGCGGCGCCCTCGACCGCGGCGGCGTCGGCACTGCCGGCCGCGTCGCGCTGCGCGACATCGGCGGGGGTGTTTTCGAACAGCCGCGCGCGCACCTCGTGACTGGTCGGCGGCACCGCGATCCGCGTCACCAGCGCGTCGATCCCGCCCGCAATATTCAATGTCGCGCTCAGCCGCGCCCGCGCCGGCGCGCGCGGCGGCAGGCGCATGATTTCTTCGGCGCGCGACCAGGCGAGCTGGACCGGGCGTTTGATCTGCAACGCGATGATCGCCGCCTGCACCGCGGCGCCATGATCCAGGCATGCGTCGAACGATCCGCCCGCCATCATCGGGAACAGGATGACGTCGCTTGCCGCCAGCCCGGTCGCTTGAGCGATCGCATGGCGGCATTGCGCGGGCGCCTGCGTCGCGACCCACACCCGAAGCCGCCCGCCGTCGGGGGCCGCGGTAGCGCTGCGCGTTTCGATCGGTGCATGCAGCGCGGGCGCGACGGCATATTCGACCGCGATTCTGGTCCGCCCGGTCATCGCCTCGGCAACGTCGCCCTTGTGCGATATACGATAGCCGCCGTCCTTCAGCGCCTGTTTCAGCGCCGCGTCGATCCGGTCGGTCGAAATCGGCGTCCCGGCGCTTTCGAACACCGGGGCAAAGCGGTCGAGCGCGCGGTTCGCCGCCCACCAGTTGCGCGCCACGGTGGCAACCCAGCGCTCGTGCGTGACGACATGAAGCAAGCCGGGCGACGCCATGCCCGCCTTGCGATCGATGCTTTTCAGCCGCGTCGCGCCGAGCGGTCCTTGCCGGATTGCCGCGAAAACCATGTCGGGCAGGCGGATGTCGCCGGCATAGTTGGCCGACCCGTCGATCTTGGCGGGCAGGTCGAGCCGCGTCAGTTCCTTGCCGTAAAGCGGGTCGCCACTGCTGGCGCGATAGACGGGATCGGCGGGCGGTTCGAGCATTGCCGCGGCGGCGGCAACTTCACCGAAGCGCAGCTTTTTCTTGCCGAGGATGACGAAACCGTCCTGCGTGTCGCAGTCTTCCCAATCGGCGTCCCAGCGCGCTGCTGCGGCCATCATCAAAAGCGCGCGCGCCTGCGCCGCTGCCGCGCGGCACGGTCCCTCGAACATTCGCACCGACGAGCTGTTCGCGGTCAGCATCACCGCGTGGCGCACCGCCCACTCGCGCCGCGCCCAACTGCGCACGTCGGACACGAAATCGGGGACACCGGCGCGCGGCATGAACACCGCGCTATCCTCGTCGATCAGCAGCGTGTTGGTATAGAGCGGGCTGATCGGCGCGGTTTCGACCGCGATTGTGCGCCAGTCGGCGCCCAGCTCGTCGGCCATGATCTGCGGGAGCAGGGTGGTGACGCCCTGGCCCATCTCGCATTGCGGGACGATGGCGCTGATATGCCCGTCGTCGCCGATCTTCAGAAAGGCGTTGAAGACATGCTCGTCGGGCGCCGCGGTGACGTTCGGTTGATAATCGCGCGGCCACAAGTTCCACGCGATCGCCAGCCCGCCCGCGGCAGTAGCGCCGACCAGCATCTGACGGCGGCTGACATGGGGCAGCCGCGATTTGTTTTTCCCAACCGTGTCGCGAATGCCCACCATCGCCGACGCTGATAAGCGGGGCGAGTCGCGAGAGCAAAGGCGTTTGGTGAATACCGCAGCCCCCCCCTCTTTTGTCATTGCGAGCGAAGCGAAGCAATCCAGGGCTTTACGCAGGCTGTGGACGGTCGCGTCGCCTCCGGCTCCTCGCAATGACGTGGTTAAGGCCTACCACCCCCAGGGCGCCGGCGGCGGGGCGACCGGCTGGCGGTAATCGAAGGTCACGCGAAAATCGCGGCCCTCGCGGCTCAGGCCGTAGGTAAAACCGTCGGGCGTTGTTTGGACCGACCAAATGTTGGTGTTCGACACGCTGCGCCCGGTGCGGGTGAACAGCGCGATCGATTCGGCGTCGACGGGGAAGGTCTGGCGCGCCGCCGTTCCGGCGTCGGCGGTATCGCCGCCGTACATCGTCAGCTCGTCCTTGCTGCCGTCGGCGTGGCGATGGTCGTGCTTGAGGCGCAGGCCGGTGGCGGTGCGGGTGATGATCCAGGTTCGCGAGCGGTCCCAGCTGCCATCGGGGCCGAGGCCGTCGATGTGAAAGGGAATTTCGATGCGGTCGGGCGTACAGCTGCGGACGTGCATAACCATCGCTTTGCCGCGCATATCGGCATCGGCCTCCTGCGAACTTGCCAGTTTACCCGCATAAGCCTTGCCGCAGTGGGAGGTCAGCGCGGCAAAAAACGCATCCTGCGGGCCGCTCGCGGCGGGGGTCGTCGCACAGCCCGTCAGGGTGATCGCAGCGGCAAAGGTCAGCGCGGTCTTCATTTCAGCAGCCCCAGGCGCGGGATCTCGATCTTGGGACAGCGGTCCATGACCACCACCAGCCCCGCTGCATCGGCGCGCTTCGCCGCGGCGTCGTTGATCACGCCCAGCTGCATCCACACGGCCTTGGCACCATGAACGATCGCTTCGTCGACCGCCGTCTCGGCATCCTCGCTGTTGCGGAAGATATCAACAAGTTCGGCGGGCGGTTCGACATCGGCGAGGGTCGCGACGACTGGGGCGCCATGGATCGTCGTGCCAGCATGGCCCGGATTGACCGCGATCACATTATGACCCTGCGCGACCAGAAAGGCGAGGACGCCGTTCGATGCGCGCGCCGGGTTGGGCGATGCGCCGACCACCGCGATGCGCCGCTTTTGCCCCAGCAGCTCGCGAATTTCGCCTTCGTCGTTGATCGCCATATCCTGTTACTCCTGTTTGCGCGCGTGCAGCCAATCGCCGACTTTTGCCGCTATCGCATGGAACGGCTCGCCCGCCGGGTCGGTTCCGGCGGCGGGCGGCACCCCGCCGTCGCTCGCCAGCCGGATGCCCATCGACAGCGGGACGCGGCCGAGGAAGTCGAGGCCCATCGTCTGGGCCGCCGCTTCGGCGCCGCCACTGCCGAACGGATCGCTGACCTCGCCGCAATGCGGGCAGGCATAGCCCGCCATATTCTCGACCAGCCCGATGATCGGCACGTCGGCCTGTTCGAACAGGCTGATCGCGCGCGTCGCGTCCATCAGTGCCAGATCCTGCGGCGTCGATACGATCACCGCGCCCGCGGGCTTGTGCTTCTGGATCATGGTCAGCTGGACGTCGCCGGTGCCCGGAGGCAGGTCGACGATCAGCGTGTCGATCTCGCCCCAGCTGGCATCGACCAATTGCTCCAGCGCCTTGCCCGCCATCGGCCCGCGCCAGGCGATCGCCTGCCCGGGCGCCGCGATCTGCCCGGTCGACAGCATCGGCACGCCATAAGCATTGGGAACGGGGATCAGTTTCGATCCGCGCGATTCGGGTTTGACGCCTTCGCTGTCCATCAGGCGGGGCTGCGACGGGCCATAGATATCGGCGTCGACCAGCCCGACCTTGACCCCGCGCCGCTGCAGCGCGACCGCGAGGTTGGCGGCGAGGGTCGATTTGCCGACCCCGCCCTTGCCGCTGCCGACCGCGATGATCGTCATCGTCTTTTTCTCGGCGGTCATCGCGATGCGGACCTCGCTGACCCCCGCTACGGCGAGCAGGCCGGCGCGCAATTTGTCCCCGAGCGGTTGGCGATCCTCGACCGCCAGCCCCGAAACGTCGAGCACCACCGCCAACAGACCGTTATCGTCGAGCAATCGCAACCCCGATGTCCGGCCATCGCTCAGCGTGGCGGCGGCGGCGGTCAGGCGGGCGATGTCGGTGCTTTGGTCGGTCATGTCCGCGGCAGATAGGCATGCGCGGATCAATTGCCAGCCATTTTCGCGCGCACCCCCTGTTAATCGCGCGCGCCGCCCCTATAAATGCCTTATGAACGATAATATCGACGGCAACATGGGACGCCGCAGCCCGAGAGGATTGCGGCAATTTTTCGAGGCGATCAGCCTGATGGCGAACAGCCCGTGGGGCAATGGCCCCAAGGGCGGTGACGGTGACGGTTCGGGGGATGGCAAAAAGCCCGGCCCGCGCAACCCGTGGGTCACCCCCGACCCGATCGACATCAACCGCGGGCGCAAGCCGCGCGGTCCTTCGGCGCTCGACGAGCTGCTGCGCAAGGGCCGCGGCGGCTTTGGCGGCGGCGGATCGGGCGGCGGCAGCCAGTTCGATCTGGGCGATTCGGCGAAATTCTGGAAATGGGGCGTGCTCGCGGCGGTCGTGCTGTGGGTGATCTTTTCCTCCTTCCACATCGTGCCGCCGGAAAAGGAAGGCGTGATTACCCGCCTCGGCAGCTATTCGCGCACCGCCGGTCCGGGCGTGAAGCTGACCTGGCCGGCGCCGATCGAGCGCATCCGGCTGGAAGACGTGCGCGCCATCCGCACCATGGCGGTCGGTTCGCCCAATGCGACCGACGAGAATTTCGTGCTGACCCGCGATCAGAGCCTGATCGATCTCGCCTATGAAGTGCGCTGGTCGGTGCGCGATCCCGAGCTGTTCTTTTTCCAGCTGTCCGATCCCGAAGGCACGATCCGCGAAGTCGCCGAAAGTTCGATGCGCGCGACCGTTGCCAACTTCAACCTGACCGACGCGATCGGTCCGGGCCGTGTCGAGATCGAGGCGCAGGTGCAGCAACGTATGCAGGATCTGCTCAACCAGTACCGCGCTGGCGTGTCGATTCAGGGCATCGCGATCCGCCAAGCCGATCCGCCGAGCCAGGTCGACGAAGCGTTCAAGGAAGTTACCGCCGCGCTGCAAGAGCGCGAATCGGCGATCAACCTGTCGCGCGCTTATCAGCAGCAGGTGCTGGAACGCGCCCGCGGCGACACCGCGGCGTTCGACCAGATTTACGAACAATATCGGCTGGCGCCGGGGGTGACCCGCAAGCGGCTTTATTATGAAACGATGGAGAATGTGTTGTCGAATGTCGACAAGACCGTCGTCGAAGCGCGCGGGGTAACTCCCTATCTGCCGCTCAACGAGGTCCAGAAACGGATTGCGGCCACCCCGCCCGCTGCGGCGACGAAGGGAGGCGAATGATGTTTAGTTCGCTTACGCAGAACCCGGTGCGCCTGCTCGTTGGGGTCGTCGCGCTGCTCGTCATTCTGTCGCAGTCGCTGGCGATCGTCCCCGAGGACCGGCAGGCGCTGATCCTGCGCTTCGGTGAAATCGAGCGCACCGTGAACCGTTACAAGGCGAACGAAGAGTTCGGTAGCTCGGGCGCCGGCCTCGTGCTGCGCGTGCCGTTCACCGACGGCATCCAATATATCGACAAGCGGATCATGGGCGTGAACATGGAACGCCAGCAGGTGCTGTCGACCGACCAGCAGCGCTTGCAGGTCGACGCCTTTGCGCGCTTCCGCATCACCAACCCGGTGCGTATGTACACCGCGATCCGTACCGAGGAGCGGTTGCAGCAACAGCTCGCGACGATCCTGGGTTCGTCGCTGCGCAACGAGCTCGGCAAGCGCACCTTTGCCACCCTGCTCTCGCCCGAGCGCGGCGCGGTGATGGATAATATCCAGGTTGCGCTCAACCGTGAGGCGAATAAATATGGCGCCGAGGTCATCGACGTGCGGATCAAGCGCGCCGACCTGCCCGAAGGCGCAACGCTTGAGGCCGCATACAACCGCATGCGCACGGCACGTCAGCAGGAAGCGACCGCGATCCGTGCCGAAGGGCAAAAGGAAGCGCAGATCATCCGCGGTAACGCCGATGGTGAAGCCGCGCGAATCTATGCCGCCAGCTTTGGCAAGGATCCCGAATTCTACGACTTCTATCGCGCCATGCAAAGCTATCGCCAGACCTTCCTGGGCGAAAACAACCAGGGCGGGACGTCGATCATCATGTCGCCCGACAATGAATATCTGAAGCGTTTCAGCGGCGGTTGATATGATCCGGCGCGGCGGTGAATGGAACCGAAAGCGCCCGTTCATGTTCAATTGCCGTTCAGCCGCCTCGCCACAGACAATCGCGGCCGGGGTAGTGAGTTTTCCGAAGAGAAGAGGATTTTCGATCGTGCGTTATGTTTATGGCATCACTTCGGCCTTGCTGGCGGGTGGCACCGCGCTGGCGCTGGTCACCCAATCTCCCGTTGGCGCACAGGTCGCGCAGAACGAGCAGAGCGAAATTGCCAAGGTTGTGCCGCGTTCGGGGGCGCCCGAAAGCTTTGCCGATCTGGTCGAACAGCTACAGCCCGCGGTGGTCAATATCTCGACCAAGCAGAATGTCACGCTGGGTGTCCGGCTCAACCCCTTTGCCGGGACGCGTGAACCGATCACGCAGGAACAGCAGGGCGGCGGCTCGGGGTTCCTGATCTCGGCCGACGGCTATATCGTTACCAACAACCATGTGATTTCAGGCGGCCCACGCGGCGAGGCCGTCAACGAAGTCACGGTGACGCTCACCAACCAGCGCGAATATAAGGCGACGATCGTTGGCCGCGATGCCGCGTCCGACCTTGCGCTGCTCAAGATCAACGCGACCGGCCTGCCGTTCGTGAAATTTGCCGACAGCCGTACCGCACGCGTCGGCGACTGGGTCGTTGCCATCGGCAATCCGCTAGGCCTTGGCTCGACGGTGACGGCGGGCATCATCTCGGCATTGCAGCGTAATATCGGCCAAGGCGGTGCCTATGACCGCTACATCCAGACCGACACCGCCATCAATCGTGGCAACTCGGGCGGGCCATTGTTCGATTTGCAGGGCAATGTCGTCGGCATCAATAATATGCTGATCTCGCCGGTCGGCGCTAATATCGGGGTCAATTTCGCCATTCCCGCCGACGCGGCGATTCCGGTGATCAACGCTCTGCGCGCGGGCGAAAAGGTCCAGCGCGGCTATCTCGGCATCGGCATCGCGCCGGTCGACGAAGATCTGGCGGCGGCGCTCGGCCTCCCCAAGGATCGCGGCGAGTTCATCCAGCGCGTCGAACCCGGTCAGGCGGGTGAAAAGGCGGGCCTCAAGCGCGGCGACGTCGTGACCAAGGTCAATGGCCGCGAAGTCACGCCGCAGCAGACTTTGTCCTATATCGTGTCGAACACCAAGCCGGGGACGCGCATCCCGCTCGAGATCATTCGCGACGGCAAGCCGATGACGCTCAACGTCCTGGTCGGCACTCGTCCGCCCGAGGAAGAGCTGGTGGGCAGCAGCTTCGATCCCGAAGAGGAGCAGACGGTCCCCGAGGATCCGACCGGCGCGGCTGACAAGGCGATCCAGGAAGAACTCGGGCTGGCGGTGCAGGTCGTCACCCCCGACATCGCGCGCGCCGTCGGGGTCGATGCCGGGATCAAGGGGCTGGTTATTGCTGCCGCTTCGGCGAACAGCGATGCGGGCCGCAAAGGGCTGCGTCGCGGCGACGTGATTCTCAGCGCCAACCGCACGCCGGTGGCGACTAGCGACGCGCTGGCGAAAGCCGTTGCCGATGCGAAGCGGGCAGGCCGCGACGCGGTGCTGCTTGAAATTTTGCGTCGCGGTAATCCGTCGGCGTTTATCGCGGTCCGGTTGAAATAGGCCCCGGCATCTTTGCCTATCGAAAGGGCGCCGCGACCACCCGGTCCGGCGCCCTTTTTATTTGCGCGCCGTCGCATATGTTCCTATTATGTTCTACCCTTTATGAGTCGGGAGGATGAATGATGATTGGCTATGTGACCCTGGGCACCAACGATCTGGCGAAAGCCGCGGTGTTCTATGACGCGATCGCTGCGGAACTCGACACCCCGCGGATGATGGAATTCGACGGCTTTATCGCTTGGGGTAAGCCGGATGGCGCGGCCGGCATCGGGCTGACCAAGCCGTTCGACGGCAATGCTGCCAGCGTCGGCAATGGTGTGATGGTGGCGTTGGCAGCCAAGGACAAGGACCAGGTCCAGCGCCTCTACGACATCGCGCTCGCCAATGGCGGCACCTGCGAAGGCCCCCCGGGGCCGCGCGGAGAAGGGTTCTATGCAGGCTATTTCCGTGACCTGGATGGCAACAAGCTCAACGCGTTCATCATGGGGTGATGGGTTGGCGCTGACGTCTGACGATGAGAAAATCCTCCCTGTCGCGCAGCGATGGGGAGGGGACCGTCCGGGCAGATGCCCGATGACGCAGCCGCTTCCCGCATTTGCTTCTCCCGGAACCCCGGCACGCGCCGCTATTTTAAAGCGACAAGGGAGACAGTTTAGGCGGCCACATCCCTATCTTTTGTCTCCTTTAGGCGTCGGCACAGCTATCGCTCGTCGCGCTTTCGAGTGAAGTTGCGCAGTTTTCTGCCGTTCCTTCCCCAACCGACCATCGCCGCCACTTCCGGGTTTGCCGATTGCCTGAGTCGCCACGCCGCTCTAGATCGATGGAGAGGCGCCCAAGCGGAGGAAGAGCACAGTGAGTGACGACAGCACGGCGAGCGAAATCTATATCGGCCTGGGTGGTGGTGGCGCCGCCGATGGCCCGCGCCAGTCGCTGGTGCTCAAGCGCGCCAACCGCCACGGGCTGATCGCTGGCGCGACCGGCACCGGCAAGACGGTGACCTTGCAGGGGCTCGCCGAAGGCTTTTCAGCGGTCGGCGTCCCGGTGTTCGTCGCCGACGTCAAGGGCGACCTTGCCGGCATGGCGATGGCGGGCAGCCCGATGGCCAAGGTCCACGAACCTTTTGCGAAACGCGCCGCTGAAATCGGCGACGCCGAATGGACGTATCGCGACAATCCGGTCATTTTCTGGGATTTGTTCGGCGAACAGGGTCACCCGATCCGCACGACGATTTCCGAAATGGGCCCGCTGCTTCTGGCGCGGTTGATGGGGCTCAACGAGGTGCAGGAGGGTGTTCTCGCCATTGCCTTCCGCGTCGCCGACGAACAGAATCTGCTGCTGCTCGACCTCGGCGATTTGCAGGCGATGCTGGTGTGGTGCGCCCAAAACGCCGACGAACTGACGACCAAATATGGCAATGTGTCCAAAGCGACGGTCGGCACGATCCAGCGCCAGCTGCTGACCCTCGAAAGCCAGGGCGGCGCGCATTTCTTTGGCGAGCCCGCGCTCGACATCCACGACATGATACGCTGCGACGACAATGGCCGCGGCTATGTCAACATCCTCGCCGCCGACAAGTTGATGGCAAGCCCCAAGCTCTATGCAACCTTCCTGCTCTGGCTGCTCAGCGAGATGTTCGAAACGCTGCCCGAGATCGGCGATCCCGACAAACCCAAGCTCGTCTTCTTCTTTGACGAGGCGCACCTGCTGTTCGACGACGCCCCGCCCGCGCTGACCGAAAAGATCGAGCAGGTCGTGCGCCTGATCCGATCCAAAGGCGTCGGGGTGTATTTCGTGACGCAAAATCCGATCGACATTCCCGAGGATGTCGCAGGCCAGCTCGGCAACCGCGTCCAGCATGCGCTGCGCGCTTTCACCCCGCGCGACCAGAAAGCGGTCAAGGCTGCCGCCGACACTTTCCGCCCTAATCCCGAGATCGATGTTGCGCGAGAAATTACCGAGCTCAAGGTCGGCGAGGCACTGGTGTCGCTGCTGATGCCCGACGGCGCACCGTCGCCGGTCGAACGCACGCTGATCAAGCCGCCGTGCTCGCGCGCCGGTCCGCTCGACGCCAAGGAGCGCGCGATCATCAAATCGATTTCGCCGGTCGACGGCAAATATGACACCGCGGTCGACCGCGAGAGCGCCGAGGAACTGCTCGCGATGAAGGCCGATCAGGCGCAGGCCGCGGCGATCGAAGTCAAGGCGCAGGCCGAAGCCGACAAGCAGGCGGCGATCGCCGCCAAAGAAGCGGCGAAGGTGAAGGCTGCCGAGGAGCGTGAGCGCTTGCGGCTCGAAAAAGCGGCGGCGCGCGAGGCGGCGAAGCCGTCGATGACGGAGAAGATGGTGCAATCGGCCGCACGCTCGGCCGCGACGAGCATCGGGCGGCAGGTCGCGGGCAAGTTTGGAGGCCAGCTGATGCGCGGGATATTGGGCAGCCTGTTCAAATGAGCGACGCCGATACCGCGCTGATGGAGGCGAGCCTCGCCGCCGTCGCCGACGCGGGCATCGACATCCGCCACACGCTGTTCGAGCGCTTCTTCACCGCCTATCCCGAGCGGTGCGCCAGCTTCATTTCGGTCGATGCCGCGTCGCGGCGGATGACCGACGAAACGCTCCAGATGATGTTCGGGCTGGCCGGCGCTGAGGAGTGGGTGTGGCCGCTCGTCGCTGAACTGGTGTTCACGCACCGCAGCTATGGCGCACTGCCGATCGGCGAATATGACGCCTTCATCGATATGACGGTCGCGGAATTGGGCTCGGCGGCGGGACCGGCGTGGAGCCTGCCGGTCGCGGCAGCATGGCAGCGACAAGCCGACGCGCTGAAGGCGATGATCCGCAAAGCGCGCGCCGAATGGGCAAGCGCGATGCCCGCGGGGGCGCCGCAAGTCGCTTGGCGATTGCCCGACGTCTAAACCCTCGACTCCCACCGCGAATCGCGGCAGCATAGGTTGCATGACAAAACCGATATTGCCTGGAGAGGTAGCCGCCGCCGTCGTCGACCCCGTCGCTTACGGCCAATGGGAAACGCTGCACGAGCAGCTGAGCTGGGCGCGCGCCAATGCGCCGCTGGCGGTGGCCGAGAACCACGATCACGACCCGTTCTGGCTCGTCACCCGCCACGCCGACATCATGGCGATCAGCCGCGATCCGCAACGATTTGCCAACGGCATCCGCCCGACGGTGCTGACCAACCGGGACGGCGAGGCGCTGGCGCGCGCCGCCACCCCGAACAATGACGGCCATCTGATCCGCTCGCTGGTCCAGATGGACGCCCCCGACCATATGAAATACCGGCTGCTGACCCAGAGCTGGTTCATGCCGAAGAACCTGAAGATCGTTGAAGAGCGCATCCGGCAGATCGCCCGCGAAACCGTCGATCAGATGCTGGCGCAGGGCGGAGCGTGCGACTTCGCGCGCGACGTGGCGGCGCATTATCCGCTGCGCGTCATCATGGACATTTTGGGGGTGCCGCCCGAGGATGAGCCGCGGATGCTGATGCTGACCCAGCAATTGTTCGGGCCGACCGACCCCGAACTGAACCGCAGCCGGGAGGCGATTACCAGCGCCGAGCAGGCGATCGCGATGCTCAACTACGTCATCGCCGATTTCGAAAATTACTTCCGCGCTCTCACCGCCGAACGCCGCGCCAACCCGCGCGAGGACATCGCGACGGTGATCGCCAACGCGACGATCAACGGCGAACAAATCCCCGACCGCGAAATGTCGGGCTATTATATGATCGTCGCGACCGCGGGGCACGACACGACGAGCGCCTCGACCGCCGGGGCGATCATGGAGCTGGCCAAGAATCCGGCGCTGTTCGAACGATTTCGCGACGCGGCGACTGACAAGGCTGGACTGATCGAAGAAGCGATCCGCTGGACCACTCCGGTGCAGCACTTCATGCGCAGCGCGAAAGAAGATGTCGCAATCGGCGGGCAGACGATCCGCGAAGGTGACTGGTTGATGCTCAACTATGTCTCGGCCAACCGCGACGAGGAAGTGTTCGGCGATCCGTTCGCGTTCAACCCCGATCGCGAAAAGAACCAGCAGATCGCCTTCGGCTTCGGCGCGCATGGGTGCCTTGGCCAGCATCTGGCGCGGATGGAAATGCGGATTTTGATGGAGGAACTGCTGCCCCGGATCAAAAGGCTCGACCTGGCTGGCGAGCCCGCGCGCGTCGAATCGGTGTTCGTCGGCGGGCTGAAACGCCTGCCGATCCGATTCGAGGCGGCATGACCGAAAATTACGAGCCGCCATCCGATTTTCTCAAAGGCGTCATAAATGAGAGCGTGCCATTAGGTGGCAGTTCATTCGGGCAGGCCAATCTGGTTCGACTGATCGAAATGACGAGCGATGCCAATCTTGCCAACCGCGATTGGGCGACTTTTTTGCTGGCGCAGGCCGATCTTGACGATGTTGTGGTTCGAGGAGCCCTGCGAACGGCGGCGGACGACAGTGATTCTGTCGTGCGGGCAGAGGCCATATTGGGACTCACCAACCGATCGGCGCCTGAGGCCCTTTCGCTTGTGCAGCGCGAACTGGCAGGTGACGTGGCGAGCATACCGATTATGGAGGCGGCTGAAGAACTCGCAGATCCCCGATTGATCGAGGCTGTTCGTGTCTTTGCGGCAGGTGACGACTGGATCGCAGTAGCCGCACGCCGCGCAATGGAAGCGTGCTCGCGCGGCGCTGCCGCCGCTGTCTAGATCTTCTCACCCGGAAAGAAGCGCGCGATCACATCGCTCGCCAGCCGGGCGGGGCGCAGTGTTTCTGCGTCGACGCAGCACCAACTCGACTTTACTTCCGCCAGCACATCCTCGCCGCGCTTGATGATCGTTTCATAAAAAGCGCGCGCGCCCTGCACCTTTTCGAGGATGACGGTCGCGATGACCTGGTCGTCTAGGAAGGCGGGGCGGCGGTAGGTGATTTCGTGCTTCAGCGCGACCCACAGATGCGCCGCCACTGCGTCGGGCGGCGCGATATGGCGCCAGTGTGACAGCACCGCTTCCTGCACCCAGCTCAAATAGTGGGCGTTATTGACGTGTCCCATGAAATCGATCTGGTCGGAACCGACGGCGATAGGGTGGTCGTGGGGGAGTGAGGCTGCGGTCATGTCGTTTACATTAGTGTCAACAAATTGTGACGGAAAGATGAAATATCAACCGCGCCCGCGATAGGGGGCAACGCCCTGATCGGGCAGCCACAGGTCGGCGGGCGGCGCGCCCGACTGCCAGAAGACATCGATTGGAATGCCGCCGCGCGGATACCAGTAGCCCCCGATCCGCAGCCATTGGGGCTGCATCTCGTCGAACAGGCGGCGCCCGATGCCGACGGTGCAATCTTCGTGAAAGCCCGCATGATTGCGGAACGAACCCAGGAACAGCTTCAAACTTTTCGATTCGACGATTGTCTCGCCCGGCGCATAGTCGATGACAAGATGCGCGAAATCGGGCTGGCCGGTCACCGGACAGAGCGAGGTAAATTCGGGCGCGGCAAAGCGCACGAGATATAATTCGCCTGCGCGCGGATTGGGGACGTAATCGAGGACCGCAGCCTCGGGCGCGGCAGGAAGGTCGCTCGACTGGCCAAGATGTTTCGGCGCGAGCGGGGGATGGCTGGAATCACTCATGGAAACCGTCTAGGGCGCAGCGCGGCCTTTGTCACCGACGGGATGGGGCATGGGCCGGGTTCAGCGCCAATTCAGCGGCGCCGACCAGGATTGAACAATTCGGGATCGCAGATCATAATGACGGACAGGATTTTCGGGCAAAGCAGCAGTGCGGCGCGATTGCCGCTGTTTGCGCTGGTGCTCGCGCTGATGGGAACTGCGACCGTGCGCGCGCAGGACACGGAAACGCCGACCCCGGCGCCATCGTCGATCTTCCGCCTCCCGCCCGCCGACGATGGTCGCGCCCCCGGGGTGCAGGGCCCGTCCGACAACGGCCTGCCGCCGGTTGCGCCGAACGAACGACGCGGTTCGCCGCAACCCGCGCCGACTCCGGTGCCCCCGCCGACCCCTGCGCCGCCGCGCGTGGCGCCGACCCAACCGCCAACGACCACCATCCCGTCACCGGCACCGGCCCGCCGCGACACCGCGGCCCCGGACACGCCGCGTGCGGCGCCCGCGACTTCGGCCGCCGCGCCCGATTCGGCGGGGCAGACCGGTACCGATCTGCCGCCGCTGCAAACGGATGCGCCCGAGGTTGCGGCGCCTACGGTGGCCGCCGCGCCCGCATCCGACGCCACGCCGATCGCGGCAACGCCGGGTGAGACGCCCTCCGACACGCCGCTCTGGGCCTGGATTCTCGCGGTGCTCGCCGCGCTCGGCGCCGGGCTATGGTATTGGCGCCGCCGTCCGGCGCTGGCGGGTCCGGCCGACGACCCAGTGGCCGGCGCACCGCGTCCCGCGGTCCCGCCACCCGCTCCGCGCGCAGCGACGTCACCTGCGCCGCGCCCTGCACCTGCGCCGGAGCCTGCTCGGCCGACGCTGCCCGTCGGACCGCGCGCTGCATCCCCGCTGGTCAACCGTGCGGCGGGCGAGCGCCGCGCGGTGATTGGTATGGCGCTCGACATTCGGGGCATCCGCTTTGCGCCCGATCATGTCGTGGTCGCATTCTCGCTCCACCTCATCAATCAGGGCATTTTGCCCGCGACCGGACTGATGGTCCGCATCGCGCTCAATCAGGGATCGGCGATGCCCGAAGCCGTGCTCGGCCGCTTCTTCGACGGGGCAGGGGGCAGCGTGCTGCGCGACGATATGACGCTTGATGCAGGCGCAGGTGAGGAATTGACGACCGAAGTCATGCTGCCGCGCGCCGCGATCGAGCCGCTGATGATCGGCGGCAAGCCGATGCTGGTGCCGGTGATTGCGCTCGACGTCACTTATCATTGGGACGGCGAAGGTGAGGCTTTTGGCCAGAATGCCGGCAGTTTTGTGCTCGGTCGCGAGCAGGGCGCAAGCGGCAGCGACAAGTTGGCGCCGCTGGCGCTCGATCGCGCCGCCTATCTGGTCGACCGCCCCGGCGCGCGCGCCACGGCGATCAAGCGCGCGCAATAGCTTCGGCGCGCCGCGCGCGAAAACGAGAGGTTTTTGTTGCGGCGCAGCATTGGCTGAGGCACAGCGCCACCGTGCTTGAAAAAGGGCACGGCGGGGCATAGGCTTGCTTTCCCCGGAAAGAACAGCGCAGGATGACCGGCGAAGGGACAACAAGGTTCCAATCGGTCGCAACAGGAGCATGATATGGACGCCTTGGTCTCAACCGACTGGCTGGAACGCGAACTGGGGGCGTCGGACCTGCGGGTCGTCGACGCGACGAAATTCTTGGGCGACTCCGGGCGCGACGCACGCGCCGAATATGAAGCGGGGCATATCCCCGGAGCGGTGTTCATGGACCTGGCCGAACTGACCGACCCGTCGAGCGACATCGACAATATGGCACCGCAGGCCGAAAAATTCGCCAGCCGCATGCAATCGTTGGGCCTCGGTGACGGCAGCCGCATCGTGCTCTACGACGACAGCCCGTTGAAAAGCGCGGCGCGCGCCTGGTGGCTCCTGAAACTGTTCGGCGCGCACGATGTGGCGCTGCTCGACGGTGGCCTCGCCAAATGGAAAGCCGAAGGCCGGGCGCTCGAAATGGGTAAGCAGACGCTGCGCCACCGCCACTTCACCGTGTGGCGCGATGCCAAGGCGGTGCGGACCAAGGACCAGATGCTCGCCAATGTCGACAGCGCCGCCGAACAGGTCGTCGATGCGCGTCCCACAGCGCGCTTTACGGGCGAAGAACGCGACCCGCGCCCCGGCCTCGCCCCCGGCCACATCCCCAATTCGCGCAGTTTGCCACATAGCGCTCTGTTCAATGCCGACGGCACCTGGAAACAGGGCGACGACCTGAAGGCTGCGTTCGACGCCGCCGGGATCGACCTCGACAAGCCGCTGGTGACCACCTGCGGCAGCGGCATGACCGCGACCGTCGTGGCCTTTGGCGCGCATTTGCTCGGGAAAGAGGATGTCGCGGTTTATGACGGCAGCTGGACCGAATGGGGCGCCGACCCCGCGACGCCGAAGGCAACCGGCGCGGCTTGAAACTTATGGGGTGTCGCGCGGGGTAGTCCATCTCCCCGCGCATAGCGCTGTTTTGACTCACAAAGGCCCGCTGCGCGGGTGTAGTTCCGAGCCACTGGATTTTGCTCCCTGCTCCGCTAACAAGGGTCGATGAGCAAAAGCGACGACGAAAACCTCGGCCCTGCCACCAAGCTGGTGCAAGGTGGGCGGCGGCCCGAGTGGACCGGCGACCCGCGGCTGGGCGGCAGCGTCGTCAATCCGCCGGTGTGGCGCGCCTCGACGATCCTTTACGACAATATCGCCGACCTCGAGGCGCGTGGACACGCAACGCACAACAAGCTCTATTACGGTCGCCGCGGTACCCCGACGGTGTGGGCGCTCGCCGATGCGCTGACCGGCATGGAAGCGGGGGCGGCGGGGACGTTGCTTTATCCGTCGGGGGTTGCGGCCAATTCGGCGGGGCTGCTCGCGCTGCTCGCGCCCGGCGATCATCTGCTGATGGTCGACAGTACTTATGAACCTACGCGCGCCTTTTGCGATGGTTTGCTTGCGCGCTATGGCGTGACGACGACCTATTATGATCCGCTGATCGGGGCGACCATCGCCGACCTTATCACCCCGCAAACCAAGTTGATCTTCCTCGAATCGCCGGGCAGCCTGACCTTCGAGGTGCAGGATATTCCCGCAATCACCCGGGTCGCGCGCGACCGCGGCGTGCTGACGATGCTCGACAACACTTGGGCGACACCGCTGTTGTTCCCCGCGCTGGCGCACGGCGTCGATGTGACGATGATGAGCCTCACCAAATATGTCGGCGGCCACAGCGACGCGATGATGGGGTCGCTGACCGCGACGAAAGCGGTGTGGCCGCGGCTGCGCAGCGCGGCGTATCAGCTGGGGCAGGCGGTATCGCCCGACGATTGCGCGCTGATGCTGCGCGGGCTCAGGACGCTTGATGTTCGCATGCAGCGGCACGGCGAAAACGGGATGGCAGTCGCCAACTGGCTCGCAGCGCGGCCGGAAGTCGGGCGTGTTCTCCATCCGGGGCTCGAGGGCGACCCCGGCCATGCGATCTGGTCGCGCGACTTTGGCGGAACAAGCGGGCTGTTCGGCTTTACCCTGAGCGGAGCCGCCGCCGCCGTGCGCACGCGCTTCATCGACGCACTGTCGCTGTTCGGCATCGGGTTCAGCTGGGGCGGTTATGAAAGCCTGGTCGTACCCAGCAACCCCATCCGCACTGCGACGCCGCGCACCGATCCCGACCCGCTCGTCCGCCTGTCGATCGGGCTCGAAGATCCCGTCGACTTGATCGCCGATCTCGAAAAGGGCCTCGGCGCAATGACCGCGCCATGATGAGCATCGACGAACTTGCCGCCCGGATGGGCTTTCCTTCGCTCGCCGACGCGCGGCTGGCCGAACTCGCGATCGCCGCCGCGCTCGGCGCACTGGCGCTCGGCATCGGCTGGTTGGTCAAGCGGCGCCTCGGCACGCGGCTCGCTGACTGGCTGCACGGGCAGGAATTTGGCGCGCCCGGGCCGCTGACCGCACGCGCCGCGGCGATGGTTGGCTGGCTGGCCGCGCTGTTGTTTGTCGGCATCGTCATCGCTGCGTGGCCATGGGATCCATTTGCGCTGCTGCTGCTCGATATTGTGCTCGCGATCAGCATTGCGGTGCTGATCCGCAACATTCTGGTCGGGGTCGGGCTGGGCGACGGGATCGCGCTCGCGGGTGCCTTTGTCGCGCTCGTCGTGATGCTGTCGCGCGCGGTCGGCGGGCTTGAAATGCTGCAGGAACGCCTGGACAGCGTCGGCTTCTCGGTCGGCGCGCGCCATTTCTCCTTGCTGTCGGCGATCAATATCCTGCTGACCGTCGTCATCCTGTTTACGATCGTCCGCGTCGCCAACCGCGTGCTGCGCCGGATGATAAAGGGCAGCGACAAATTCGATCCGACGCAGCGGCTGCTGATCGAAAAGATTTCAGGCGTGGTGATCATCGTCGCGGCGTTTTTCGTCGGCATCGACATGCTTGGCATCGACCTCACCGCTTTCGCGGTGTTCTCGGGCGCGCTGGGACTGGCGATCGGCTTCGGGCTCCAGAAAACCGTCGGCAATCTGATCGCCGGCATCATCCTGCTGATGGACCGGTCAATCAAACCGGGCGACGTGATTGTCGTTGGCGACAGTTTCGGTTGGGTCAACAAGATCGGGGTGCGCGCCGTGTCGGTGATCACGCGCGAGGGCAAGGAACATCTGATCCCCAACGAGAATCTGATGACACAGGAGGTCGAAAACTGGAGCTATTCCAGCCGCGCAGTGCGCGTGAAGATCGAAGTCGGGGTCGCCTATGACACCGACCTCCGCCTCGCGCAGCGTCTGATGATCGAGGCCGCGAAGGAATCGAAGCGTGTGCTCGAAGAACCGGCGCCCGTCTGCTGGATCACGGGTTTTGGCGACAGCAGCGTCGACCATGAACTGCGCTTCTGGATTACCGACCCCGAGGGCGGGGTCGGCAATATCAAGGGCGGCGTGTTCTTGAGCATCTGGGACAAATTTCAGGAGGCCGGGATCGAAATCCCGTTCCCGCAGCGCGACCTTCATGTCCGCGACCGGCCCGAAGCGGCGACCAAGCCGGTGGCTGCCTCCAAACCCAAGTCAGCAACTGAGCCGCGAAAGGCGGCCCGCGGCCCCCGCCGTCGCGGGGGCGACGATCCTCAGTAACCGGCCTGCTTGGCGCGTTCGACGCATTCGACGATGATGCGCTTGGCTTCGTCAACGTCGCCCCAGCCGTTGAGCTTCGCCCATTTGCCGGGTTCAAGGTCTTTGTAGTGGGTGAAGAAATGCTCGATCTGTTGCAGAACGATCGGCGGCATATCGGTGTAGCTTGCGACATCGGCATAGTAGGGGAAAGTCTTGTTGACCGGGACGCAGAGCAGTTTCTCGTCGCCGCCAGCGTCGTCTTCCATGAGCAGCACGCCGATCGGACGGCACTTCACGACGGCGCCAGCGACGATCGGCGAGCGGGCGACCACGAGCGCGTCGAGCGGATCGCCGTCTTCGCCCAGCGTGTGCGGTACAAATCCGTAATTGGCGGGATAGCGCATCGGGGTGTGGAGGAAGCGATCGACGAACAGGGCACCCGACGCCTTGTCGAATTCATATTTCACCGGCTCGCCGCCGATCGGCACTTCGATCAGGACGTTCAGGCTATCGGGTGGGCTGTCGCCGGCGGGGATCAGGTCGATGCGCATGGGAGAGTGGCGTCCTTTTGTTTTATGAGTCGGGCGCCCCTTAGCGCCGGAAAGCGCGAAAAGTCGAGGGTGAAGGGAGTCTCTCCCTGTGACCGCAGGTCATGGGGAGGTAGCAGCGCAACCGCTGGCGGAGGGGCTATGGCGCGACGCCGCGGCCCCTCCACCAACGCCCTATGGGCGCAGCCCCCCCCATCGCTTCGCGACAGGGAGGATTTACAGCGCCCGTTTCGGCGCGAACAGCCGGTCGAACCAGTCCGGACCGCTGCCGACCTTTTCGACATGCGGCCAGCGCAGCCCGCCGTGATAGGCCAGGTCGATCTGACGATAACGCCCGCCGCGCTCGACGAGCAGCCGCACCGGGGTCTTGCCGTCGGTCGCGGCGCGGATCGCGGTCTCCAGCCGGTCTTTACTGTAACTCATGCCGTCAACGGCGACGATCTTGGTGCCGTTGACGATGTCTGCCTTGAACGCCGGACCGTCCCACAGGACCGCGCTCGCGTCACCGTCCTTGTTAATCGTCATTCCGAGCGAGTGGGTCAGGTCGTAATTTTTTGCCTGCGCCATGCGGTCGCGGTCGAAGACGTTGGGCGCATCGCGCCACACCAGCTGGTATCCTGCGCGCTCGATGCCACGAACCGGCGCGCCTTGCCCCGGCGTCAGTAACCGGTCGCGCAGGAAACGCGCCCAGTCATTGGGATGTACCGCATTCAGCGCAGCGACGACATCGTCGAAATTATAGCTGTCCTGCCCCCAATCCCCCTCACGCCCGCCGAAAAAAGCGCGCGCGAAATCGTCTAGGCTTTTGGCGTCGTTTGTCGCCTGGCGGATCAGCAGGTCGGCCTCGAGCCAAGTCAGCGATCCCTCATTGTAATAATCCTCGCCGCGCGACCAGCTGGCAAAGGGCTTGGGTTTGCGCGCGCCGATGACCGGGTCCAGCGTCGTATCCTCGACCGATCGCCATTCACGCCCCGGCTGCACGCTATAAAAGCCCGCATGGGTCGCCCATTCGGCCAGGATCATCTCTTTCGACTGCATCCCCGACCGGCCGGCGAGCACCAGGTCCCAATAGCTGGTCTGGCCTTCGTAAACCCACAGCAGATTGCCCTGCATCGGGGTGCGGTAGTCGGGGGTCCATAATTTGTCGGGGCGGCGATATTTGCCGTTCCAGCTATGCACCAACTCGTGCGGCAGCAGCCCGCGTTCATGGTCATTCTCGTCCCATGCCGTGAAATAGTCGCGATTGCGGCTGTTTTCGCTGCTGCGATGATGCTCCAGCCCGATCCCGCCCAGCTCGTCGGTCAGCGCGAGCAGGAATTCATAGCGGTCGAACGGGCGCGATCCGAACAGCGCCACCGTTTCCGACACCAGCGCCGCGTGGCGCGCGACGTGGTCGGGGCGGGCGTCGAGGTATTTGGCTTCGTCAGCAACGACGTTCAGCGTGACATTCTGCCCCAGATCCCACTTGCGGAAATGGCGGCCCGCGAACATCGGGCTGTCGACCAGCACCTCATAATTGGTCGGCGCATAGCTGTAGCGATTGCCCGCGACCTTCAGCCCGTCGAGCGCCGCGACGCCGGTCCACCCGTCGGGCAGCGTCACTTCCAGCTGAACCGGGATCTGCCGCGTGAAATAGCCTGCGGGATAGAGGCTGACCTGTTCCCATTGCAGGTTCATCATCGCCGGGGTGACGACGACGCGGCCCTCGCTGGTGCGGGTCGGCGACAGGAAATCGAACGCGACGTCGATGCTTTTGACCCCGGCGGGAACCTCGATGTCGAACGCATGAACGTCGGTCGGCTGGCGCGTCCAGTTCAGCGGCTTGCCGCCCGCGGTGGGTTTGAACCCCGCCATTTCGGCGATCGCGCCGCGCGGGGCGTGCTTGCCGGGCAGCCATTCGGGATAGAGCAGGGTCAGCTTGCCGAGCTTGGCGACCGGGATTGTCTGACGGACATGAAAGATACCGCGCGCAACGTCGGTGGCATCGACTTTCAGCTGCATGGTGCCTGGATAGGGTTTGTCGGCGGGCAGCGGGATGGTCAGTGGCTGCACGACCGGCTGCGGGCGGCTGTTGCCGTTTTGGGCAAAAGCGGCGGGGATGATTGCGATCAGGCCGACAGCGGCGAGCAGTTGTTTTTTCATTGCGGGATTGTGCCGGGAAATGGGCGTGAGGTCCAGACTTAGCCCCTCCTGAAGGGGAGGGGTTTGTTGGACTTTGCGCCTCCGCGAAAATCGATTAGACGCCGCGCCCATGAGCAAGGACAAATCCGCCAAAATCCCCACCCCGCAGGCCGTGCGCGGCACGCAGGATATGCTGGGCGATTTCGCCGACCGTTTCGCGCATGTCGTCGATACCTTCGAACGGGTGCGCCGCCTCTACGGCTACAAGCGTATCGAGGTGCCAGTGATCGAGCCGACCGCGGTGTTCGCGCGCTCGCTGGGTGAGACGACCGACGTGGTGTCGAAGGAAATGTATTCGTTCGACGACCGCGGCGGCGAATCGATCACCTTGCGCCCCGAATTCACCGCGGGCATCGCGCGCGCCTACATCACCAACGGCTGGCAGCAATTCGCGCCGCTGAAGGTTGCCACGCACGGCCCGCTGTTCCGCTATGAGCGCCCGCAAAAGGGGCGCTATCGCCAGTTTCACCAGCTCGACGCCGAAGTGCTGGGCAGCGACAGCCCGCTCGCCGATGCAGAACTGCTGGTGTTCGCCGACCAGCTACTCAAGGAATTGGGGATCGCCGAAGGCGTGACGCTGACGCTCAACACGCTCGGCGATGCGGCGAGCCGCGATGCTTGGCGCGCGGCGCTGGTCGAGCATTTCGAAGCGCACCGCGGCGAACTGTCCGAAGACAGCCTCGCGCGGCTTGACAAGAATCCGCTCCGCATTCTGGACAGCAAAGATCCCCAAGACCGCCCGATCGCTGATAGCGCGCCCGACATTGATGCGTTTCTGACTGCCGAAGCGCAGGATTTCTTCGGTGCAGTTACGTCGGGCTTGGACGCCGCGGACGTCGCGTGGGAACGCAACGCGCGGTTGGTGCGCGGGCTCGACTATTATCGGCACACGGCGTTCGAATTCGTCACCGATCGGCTGGGCGCGCAGGGCACTGTGCTCGGCGGCGGCCGCTACGACGGGCTGATCGAGGCGCTTGGCGGGCCGCCGACGGCCGCGGTCGGCTGGGCGGCGGGGATCGAGCGGTTGGCGATGTTGGTTGCCGACGACGTCATCGATTGCCGGCTAGACTTCGTGATTGCCGTTGAAGACGATGGCCAGCTGAAACTAGCGATGAAGACGCTAGCGGCATTGCGCAATCGTGGCTTTGCGAGTGAAATCGTCGCGAGCGGCTCGCCGCGCAAGCGTTTCGACAAAGCGGCAAAGATTCCCGCTCGCGCGCTGATTGCAATCGGTACGCGCGATGGCGTCTCGTACACCAATATGCGTGGCGACAGCGAGCTGACGATTGTGGCCGACCAGACTATTCGCGCACTCTGATGACCCAAGTTTCCGAACGCCAGATCGACGCCATCATCGAACGCCACGCCGCCCTTCAAGCGCGCATGGCGACCGGCGACATGGCGCCCGCGGACTTCGTTGCGGCGTCGAAGGAGTTTGCCGAGCTCGAACCCGTCGCCACCGCGGCGCGCGAAGTGGTGCGGCTGCGCGGCGAATTGACGTCGCTCACCGAAATGCTGGCCGACCCCGAGATGAAGGCGATGGCGGCAGAGGAAATCGCGGCGGTCGAAACGGCACTCCCTGCTGCCGAGCATGACCTTGCGCTCCAGCTGCTGCCCAAGGATGTCGCTGACGCGCGCGCGGCGATGCTCGAAATCCGCGCCGGGACCGGGGGCGACGAGGCGGCGCTGTTCGCCGGTGACCTGCTGCGCATGTACAGCCGTTTTGCCGACGGGCAGGGGTGGAGGGTCGAAATCATCTCCGCCAACGAGGCCGAAATGGGCGGCTACAAAGAAGTCGTCGCCTCGGTGACAGGCCAGGGCGTTTTTGCGAAGCTCAAATTCGAAAGCGGCGTCCACCGCGTCCAGCGCGTCCCCGCCACCGAAAGCCAGGGTCGCATCCACACCAGCGCTGCGACCGTCGCGGTGCTGCCCGAGGCCGAGGAGGTCGACGTCGCGATCAACGACAGCGACCTCAAGATCGACATCTACCGCGCGTCCGGCGCGGGCGGCCAGCACGTCAACACCACCGACAGCGCGATCCGCATCACCCATATTCCCAGCGGCCTTGTCGTCATCCAGCAGGACCAGCGCAGCCAGCACAAGAACCGCGCCAAGGCGATGCAGGTGCTGCGCGCGCGGCTCTATGATCTTGAGCGCGCGAAGATCCACGACGCCGAAGCGTCGGCGCGCAAGTCCATGGTCGGGTCGGGCGACCGCTCCGAACGCATCCGCACCTATAATTTCCCGCAGGGGCGGGTCACCGACCACCGCATCAACCTGACCCTCCACCGCCTGCCCGAAATCATCGAAGGCGCGATGGACGAGCTGATCGACGCGCTGATCGCCGAAGATCAGGCGCAGCGGCTGGCGGGGTTGGGTGACTAGTCCCCCTCCCGCAAGCGGGAGGGGTTAGGGGTGGGCGTTGCTTCCCCCAACTCGTTTGCATCGAGCGAAGTCGAGATGCCCATCGGAATAGCGCTGTGGCGGGGTGTCTCGACTTCGCTCGGCACGAATGGAATTGGGCGCGGTTGACTGGACATGAGCGAGGTCGCCGACAATATCCGCACCGCTGCCAATCTGCTCATCGGGATCAGCGATACGCCGCGGCTCGATGCCGAACTGCTGATGGCGCATGCGCTGGGGGTCGAGCGGCAGGATGTGTTGCTCGATCCGGCGCGGTTTGACGTGCCTGAACTATACGCCCATCTGATCGCCCGTCGCATGGCGCACGAGCCGATCGCCTATATCGTTGGCTATCGCGATTTCTGGACGCTGCGGATCGCGGTCGGGCCGGGGGTGCTGATCCCCCGTCCCGACAGTGAAACGCTGGTCGAGGCGTGCCTCGACTTGGCGCGTGAGCGGGGCGCGGACTGGCCGCCGCGGGTGCTCGATCTCGGCACCGGGCCGGGCACCTTGCTGCTCGCGGTGCTCAGCGAGTTTCCGGCGGCGACGGGGCTGGGTGTCGATATGTCCGAACAGGCGCTGGCCTATGCGCGCGACAATGCCGCGGACCTCGGGATGGCGGGTCGCACCATCTTCCAGTCGGGCGACTGGGGTGAAGGTATCGACGGCCCGTTCGACCTCATCCTGTGCAACCCGCCCTATATCGGCGCCGACGAGCCGTTGATGCCCGATGTCGCCGACCATGAGCCCGCGGGCGCGTTGTTCGCCGGTGCCGACGGGCTCGACGATTTCCGCCGCATCATCCCCGATCTGCCGCGCCTGCTGGCCCCCGGGGGCGCCGCGATCCTTGAAATCGGCGCGACGCAGCACAGCTTGGTCAGCGATCTTGCTGAAACCGCAGGATTCACCGTCGCCTGCCGCCAGGATCTGGCTGGCCGCGACCGGGCGCTTTTGCTGACCCGCGCCTGACCACCCGCGCAAATATTGCTTGGTTTTCGCCGCAAAGCGGGTTAGGGGCAAGTTACAGACCCGGCTGGGGTACCTTTGGCGATGCATCGCATCGACACTGGTCCGGCGGATCTGCTTCCCACTTACGATGTTCGTACCGGGCTTCGGTCCAGACGAGCGGTAAAGGGCAAGAACCGCGCAAGGCGCGCGGGCACGACGCGTAAACAGCGCGATCGGCCAAAAGGGGTTGGCTTAGCTTATTTAGCTTTTCGACAGGATGTCTCAGTTGAACATGAACAACCGCCAAAGCGGTCGCCGTCGCGGCCGCAACAATAACAACAGCAACAACAATAACCGCCCGCAATCGGGTGGCCGCGGTGGGGTAGATCAGGCCAATCGCATCGACAGCCGCGCCCGCGGCAACGGTGCCCAGATGATCGAGAAATACCGCAACCTGGCGCGCGATGCGCAGCTGGCCGGGGACCGGGTCCAAACCGAATATTACCTCCAGTTCGCCGATCATTATTTCCGCGTCGTGAGCGATTTTCGCCTCCGTCAGGAAGAAAAGAACGCGCAGAACGGCCAGGATCGCGGGCAGGACCGCCAGCGTGAAATTCGCGGCGTCGAAGATTTCGACGGCCATGACGACAGCGATCTGGATATGGACACCGATCGCGACGACAATGGCGAGAGCGACCGCGGCGAGCGGAATGATCGCGGCGAACGCAATGAACGCAATGAACGCAACGACCGCGCCGACCGCAGCGACCGTCCCGAGCGCAGCCAGCGCGAAGCGCGCGGCAACCGCGACACGCGCAGCGATCGCGATGACGATAATCGCGGCAACCGCCAGTCGCAGGACCGCCCGCGCCGCGATCGCGACGAGGGACGCAATGACGTTCGGAGCAGCGACGGCGACGACGCCGGAGCCAGCAGCGTCGAAACCGTTGCCGAGGAAGCGCCCGCGCCGCGCACCAAACGTCGCAGCCCGCGCCCGCGCGCGGCTGAGGCCGACAGCAACGACGATGGCGGCAACGCCGGCATCGACACCGCGGTGCTGCCCCCGGCCATCGGTCGCCCCGAGCGCAGCGTCGAAGCCGACGCTGAGACCGACGGCGGCGCCGAAGCGCCCGCCGCCAAGCCGCGCCGCACCCGCCGCACGCTGGCGACGCGCAGCCCCGGCGTGGAAGCCGCCGAGTGAAGGTACATCTTCGCGCTGGTCATTGACCGGCGCATGACATAGCCTCCCCGCGGAACGATCTGCGGGGAGGCTTTTTTATGCGCGCTTTGGCAAGGACTTGCGGGGCGATTGTCGTCGCTGGTGCGTTGGCCGGCGTACCTGTGGCGGCGCAGGACGGCATGCCGGGCAATGCGCAGGGCGATGTCGCGGTCACCATCTATAACAACGGTCAGTCGCTGGTGCAGGACGAGCGCCAGCTCAGCGTTGCCGCAGGGCGCAATCGCATCGAATTTCCCGACGTGTCGGCGCGCATCCGCCCCGAAACGGTGACGCTGTCGGGTCCGGGTATCGCCATTGTCGAACAAAATTTCGATTTCGACCTGCTCACTCCCGACAAATTGATGGACAAGGCGGTCGGCCAGTCGATCACGCTGGTCCGCACCAACCCCGCGACCGGCGCCGAGCGCACCGAGCGCGCCAAGGTGCTCGCGGCAAATGGCGGCATCGTGCTCCAGATCGGCGAACGGATCGAGGTGCTGCGCGACGACGGCCTGCCTGTGCGCGCGGTGTTCGACCGCCTGCCGCCCAATTTGCGCGCCCGCCCGACGCTGTCGGTAACGGTCGATGCGGTCAATGCCGGGACGATCCCGACGCGGCTGTCGTACCTTACCCCCAATCTGGGCTGGACCGCCGACTATGTTGCGCTGTTCGACGCGGCGAAGGGCGCGATGGACATTCAGGGCTGGGTGACGCTGACCAACAGCACCGGAACCACCTTTGCCAGTGCGCGGACCTTGCTCGTTGCGGGCAATCCGGGCGGGGGCGGGGGGTTTCGCCAGATGACGGGCGCGATGAACAGCGCCGGGACCGAAAGCAACGACCGCGAACGGCTCGGCGACTATTATCTCTATCCGCTCGCTGCACGGACGACGATCGCCAACGCGCAGCAGAAACAGGTGAGCTTTCTCGATGTGAAGGGTGCGCCCGCGCAATCGACCTATGAATATGTCAACCGGTGGCTGGGGAGCAGCACCGAAGCGGCGAGTACCGCGAGCGTGCTGCGCTTTTCGACCTCGCGCCAGGGCGGGCTGGGCGACCAACTGCCCGCGGGGACGATCCGCGTCTACATGCGCGACGCGCGCGGCGACCCGCAGTTCATCGGCGAAAACAATATTGGGCACACCCCGATGGGATCGGCGATGTCGCTGCGCACCGGCGACGCCTTCGATGTCAAGGTGCAGCCGACCGTTGTGTCGCGCACCCGCAAGGGCGATTCGCGCTGGGTGACCAAGATGAAATATACGGTCACCAATGCGCGTCCGGCGCCGGTGACGGTGCTGCTCGCGCAGGACGGGCTCTATGGCGACGTGCGGATCACCGACGAAAGCCTGAAGGGCGAACGCATCTCCGCCGACCGCGTCGAATGGCAGGTGCCCGTACCCGCCAATGGCAAGACCGACGTCACCGTCACATTCGATACGCGCTACTAAGGCGCGCACGATGCGGGGTGCGCTCCTGCTGGCATGGATCGCGGCGCTGCTGGCGCCGGGGTTGGCGATTGCGCAGGCCGAACCGGCGATCATCGTGTCGGCAAAAATCGATGACGCGGCGGTCACCGTCTATCGTGCCCCGAACCGCGGTCGCGGCGCGATCAACCCGAACTGGCCGCAGGGTTTCGCCTTCATCACCGAAACGCGAACGGTTACCTTGCCCGCCGGGATATCGGTGCTGCGATTCGAGGGCGTCGCGGAAGGGCTGCTGCCCGAAACCGCGGTGGTCAGCGGTCTGCCCGATGGGGTGATCGAAAAAAATCGCGACGCGCGGCTGCTGTCGCCCGCGGGGCTGGTCGACGCATATTTGAAACGCAGCGTCACTTTGCGCCGCACCAACCGCGCCACTGGCAGGGTCGTCGAGCAGGAGGCGGTGATCCAGGCCGGTCCGAACGGTGGCGTGATCCTGCAAAATGCCGCAGGCGGCTTTGAGGCGCTTGCCTGTTCGGGGCTTCCCGAACGCATGCTCTATTCGCGTGTGCCGAAGGATTTGTCGACCAAGCCGACGCTGTCGGTGTTGGTCGAAAGCCGGACCGCCGGCACGGTGACCGTACAGCTGCTCTATCTCGCCGAAGGCTTCGACTGGGCGGCCAATTATGTCGCCGACCGCGGATCGGACGGCAAGACGCTGGGGCTGACCGGTTGGATCACCGTCGCCAATGGCGGCGTCACCAGCTTCCCCGGTGCGCAGCTCAACGTGATCGCTGGGCGGCTGAACAAGTTGTACAGCCCGCCATTGCCGCGCAGCACCCCGGGACGGCTGATGCTGAAATGCTGGCCGATGGACATCACTAGCACCCATCCGATGTGGGAATTGCCGCCGATCATCGCGTTCGAGCAAGAGTTTGGAATGGACGCCGCCGAGGAGGTGATGGTTACTGCCAGTCGTATCGATCGGCGCGAGATGTTGATGTACGCCCCGGTCGCCGCTCCTGCACCGCCACCGCCACCGCCACCAGCTGAGGATCTGGGCGATCTCAAATTCTACCGCGTCCCCTTCCGCGTCGATGTGTCGGCGAAGGGTCAAAAACAGGTCGCCTTGCTCTCCGAGGACAAAGTCGCGGTCGAGCAGCTTTATGCGGTGACCCTGTACCAGAACAACCAGCCGCAACCGCTGATGATGCGCCTGCGTGTTCAGAACCGCGAAGCCGACGGGCTGGGGCTCGCGCTGCCCGCCGGGACTGCGGCGGTGTTCGAGAGCGTTGGCGGCCAGCGCTTGCTCGTCGGCGAGGCGGCGATCGGCGACAAGGCAAAGGACGAGCGGGTCGATTACGACATCGGCCAAAGCCCGGCGGTGCAGTTTCGCGCCGTAGTCCAGGAACGCGATGCCAAGAGTGCTTATCAAATTTGGCAGGTCACCCTGACCAACGCGCGGCCGTTCGACGCCGAGGTCGAGATATTGATCCCGTTCGCTATCGACCCGCCGCCCGAGGGTTGGGAGCGGCGCGGCAGCACCTGGGTGTGGCGCGTGCGCGTGCCTGCCAACGACAGCGTGACGCAAAGCTTTCGCCAGAAACTGAAAGACGGCTGATTCGCCGCCCCCACCCGGGTCACGCCGGCGGCAATGCCCGCGGCCGGTGATTTTCGTCGAGCGCGACAAAGGTAAACAGCCCGCCGGTGACCTTGACCTCTTCCTGTCCGCGCCCGCGCGTCGCGATCACTTCGATGCGGATGCCCATCGACGTGCGTCCGCGGCGTTCGAGATGCGCATAGACCGAGATGATGTCGCGCAGCAGGATCGGCGCGATAAACTCCATCGCCTCGATCGCTACCGTCGCGGTTGGGCCTTGCGCGATGCGCGCAGCGACGATGCCGCCGGCGATGTCCATCTGGCTCAAGACCCAGCCGCCAAAGATATGGCCATTGCTATTGATATCGGCGGGAGCGGGAACGACACGCAGAATCGGGTCGCGCCAGGCTTTGGAGGGAGCACTATCGGTCATGGTTCATGTCTGGATCGCTTTCGAACGGGTCTTCGATCGCCTCGTCATGCCCACTGCCGCTCGACAGGAACACCAGCCCCATCAGTGCGGCGCCGAGCATGACCGACAGGCCGACCCCGGCAGCGGTCGCGATAATCATATGGATGGTCAGCGCCTCGCCCATGCTGAAACGCAGCCAGCCGAGCGCGCCGACGACGGCGAGCAGCGACACCAGCACCATGCCGCACATCAGGCGGCGATAGCGCGCCCACGCGATTTTCGCGGTGGAGTCTTTGTCGAGCGGGGAGGGTTTGACCATGGCGCTTCCATGAACCAAGCCGGGACCAAGGCCAAGCGCGAATGGAATGCGGCCAGATGTTTCGGCTTTGCCGCGAATCATGATAGGCTTGCACTCCAAAGAATCGACATGGGGAGCGGCAAGGCATGACGATCGGAGCGATCCTTCACGGGCGCACAGGCCCGGTAATATCGGCGCGCAAGGAAGACACGGTGCGCGCGGTGCTTGACCTGCTCGCCCAGCACCGTATCGGCGCGGTCCCAGTGATGGAGGGCGACGCGATCGTCGGCATTTTTTCCGAACGCGACCTTGTCCGGCTGATGTCGTCCTATGGTCCCGAGGCGCTCGACCGCCAGCTCGACGAGGTGATGACCAAATCGCCCGTCACCTGCGATCCGTCGACCGCAGTGATGGCGGCATTGTCGCAAATGACCCAGCGCCGTATTCGCCACCTGCCCGTCGTGGACGGCGGGCGACTCGTCGGTTTTGTGTCGATCGGCGACCTGGTCAAATATCGCATCGACCGGATCGAGGCTGAAGCCGCGGCAATGCGCGACTATATCGCGTCCTGAGTCGCCGCATCGACGGCTGGCGGTTGGCGGCGGCGAACGAGCCGCAGCACTTCGGCGATCGCTTCGCGTTCGAGCAACCAGAGCAGGCCGCCGTAAAGCATGCCGCCCAGCGCGACGAGCGCGACGAGCTGAACCGGTGCGGCCAGCCCGATTGGCGCAGTCGCCTCCGCGGCAAGGCCGACCCCGACCGCCATGACCAGCGCGGGCGCAAGCCCCGGCAGCATTGCGCGGCCGACATCCCTTAAGGTCACCCCGATCAGCGGCGCCGACAGCAATGCGGTAACGAGCAGCAGCAGCGGTGCGGCAATAAGCCACGCCCAGGCCATGCCGATCAAACCCCATTCAGCGCCGATCAGAAAGGCGGCCGGAAACATGATGGCGCCGCTCAGCGCGCTGAACATCGACACCGACGGTTTGCCGAGCGCGTTGGTCAGCGGCGCAAACAATATCTGCACCGTCATCAGCATCAACGCGAGTGCGATGATCTGGATATAAGGCACCATGCCCAGCCATTTTGTTCCGAACACCGTCTCGACCATCGGCGAGGCGGTCACTGCGAGTCCGCAGTAGAAGGGCGCCGCGACGAGCATCACCAGGCGCACCGTCTTGAGGAACGACCAGCGCACGGCTGCCCTGTCATGTTTGATTCGCGCATAAGCCGGAAACGCGACCTCGTTCAGTGGCGGCACAAATTTCGCCATGAAAATCTGCGCCAGGAACAGCGCCTCGGCATAAAGGCCCAGTGCATGTGGTTCGAATCGCGCCCCGGCAATGAAGATGTCGGACTGGCTCTGCACCAGCCAGAACAGCTGGCTGAACAGCACCGCCGACCCGAACCCGATGATCTGGCCGCAGCCCCTGAAATCGAAACTGGGCCATACCAGCAGTCGCGCGACGACCGTCAGCCCGATCGCGCGCGTCCAGAACAAGGCAATCGGCGCATAGACGAGCGTCCACACCCCATAGCCTGCGAGCGCGCAGGCCAGCGCCGTACTCGCCCCCGCCAGCGCCGCGAACAGATTGACGAAGGCCTGCCGCCGGAAATCCAGCGCGCGACTCATCATGACTTCGGGCAGCGCGATGAACGGCGTGGCAAGGAACAACAGCGCCTGAACCTGGAGCAGGTCGGCAACGATCGGCTGCCCATAATAGGCCGCGGCGATCGGCGCGCCAAAATACTGGATAGCGGCCAGCAAGGCGTTGAGCACCAGCAGCAGGCCGAAGGCCTGCCTGATTCGGAACGGATCAATCGAATCAGACTGGACCAGCGCGCTCGCGAATCCCCAGCCGTTGAGGAAGGCGAGAAAGGAAATGACGACCTGCGTCATCGCAAACAGCCCGTAATCGGCTGGATCGAGCAGGCGAATCACCATCAGGGTCGAACCCCAGGTGATGATCTGCGCCAGAATCTGGCTGCCTGACCGCCAGATGACCGCGCTGCGAACCCGGTTTCCGAACGCCGCCGCGCTTTCCCCGCCCATCTCCGAACCCTTGAAATCCGCGCTTTCGCTCACCATTTGGTCCTTCTGGCACCGGGGGCATCCCGGCGGGTCGAACCACCTTTGAAACAAAATTGCAAAAAGGTTGTTGACGCGAATCGATGACGGGCTTAGAGGCCTGTTCACCGGACGGGGCGCGGCGGCAAACGCCACGCTCCAGCCGGTCGCCAACAGATACGGACAGATGTCCCCCGATAGCAATAGCGGGGAACGACAACTGTCCGCCATTTCTTGTCGGTGGCTCTTTGAAATTGTGATTGTCGATGAAGGGACATGTGGGCGGCGGCCCTGGGTCTGGCAGCTTTAGGGTGTCAGTAACTCAGGATAAAAAGCCAAGCCTGACCTACATGTCTAACACGTTTCCATTACGTGGGAGCGGCTCTTCGTTTGCCTGTAATTCGTTACAGGTTGATGTCGGGACCGTTCCAAATTTGTGTAGGCCAGGCTCCTTAAAATGAGCGGGTTTGCGAGGGAATTCCACCTTGGCAAATTCGAACATCAAACTTGAGAGTTTGATCCTGGCTCAGAACGAACGCTGGCGGCATGCCTAACACATGCAAGTCGAACGAACTCTTCGGAGTTAGTGGCGCACGGGTGCGTAACGCGTGGGAATCTGCCCTTGGGTACGGAATAACTCAGAGAAATTTGTGCTAATACCGTATAATGTCTTCGGACCAAAGATTTATCGCCCAAGGATGAGCCCGCGTAAGATTAGCTAGTTGGTGGGGTAAAGGCCTACCAAGGCTACGATCTTTAGCTGGTCTGAGAGGATGATCAGCCACACTGGGACTGAGACACGGCCCAGACTCCTACGGGAGGCAGCAGTGGGGAATATTGGACAATGGGCGAAAGCCTGATCCAGCAATGCCGCGTGAGTGATGAAGGCCTTAGGGTTGTAAAGCTCTTTTACCCGGGATGATAATGACAGTACCGGGAGAATAAGCTCCGGCTAACTCCGAGCCAGCAGCCGCGGTAATACGGAGGGAGCTAGCGTTGTTCGGAATTACTGGGCGTAAAGCGCGCGTAGGCGGTTTTTTAA
>NZ_JAIBES010000134.1 GCF_019459305.1 Sphingopyxis sp.
GGGGGGGGGGGGCGCCCGTTCAACGGATCCTCCGGCCCCCCGGCGATGGGGGGGGCCGCTGGAGGCCATTACCTGAGGTGTCCGAGTAAACCGACTGCGCCCCCCGCCTTCACGGGGGCGACGGCATTGTTACGCCCGCTCATCCTTGGTCGAATCCATCACCACGTAGGTGCTGATCGAATGCACCTGCGGCAGCACCCCCAGCACCTCAGTGTGGAAATGCTTGTATGCCGCCAGATCGGCGGTCTCGATCCGCAGCAGATATTCGATAGCGCCGGTAATATTGTGGCATTCGCGCACTTCCGGCGCGCCCGCCATTGCGGCCTCGAAATCAGCTTGCGCCTTCTTGGTATGCGTCGACAGCCCGACCGTCACATAGGCAAGGAACCCCATCCCCAGCTTCGCGGGATCGATGGTGGCGCGGTAACCGGTGACGACCCCGCTCCGTTCCAGCTCCTGCACCCGCCGCAGACAGGCCGACGGCGACAGCCCGACGCGCTCGGCAAGTTCGAGGTTCGAGATTCGCCCGTCCCTTGACAGTTCGCGCAATATCTTGCGGCCAATATCGTCCATCTTGCTCATAGATTGCATATTATAGGAGATCAGCGCCATTCTTTGCAACCCATGCGCCGCAGGAACGCATTATGTTGCGCGCATGAACCAGACGACACTCCTTGCGCTCTCCGCCTTTGCCCTCGTCTCGTCGATCACGCCGGGGCCGAACAATATGATGCTGATGGCATCGGGCGCCAATTTCGGCCTCCGCCGCACCATCCCGCACGCGCTTGGGGTTGGCATCGGCTTTACGCTGATGATCATTCTCGTCGGACTGGGGCTGACGGGGTTGTTCGACCTGTTCCCGGTCCTCAATACCGTGCTCAAGGTCGTCAGCGTGGTCTATCTGCTCTGGCTCGCATGGAAGATCGCCAATGCCGCAGCCGCCGACACCGCAAGCGGCGCGCGCGCCAAACCGATGACGTTCGTTCAAGCGATGCTGTTTCAGTGGGTCAATCCCAAGGCCTGGTCGATGGCGCTGACCGCGATTGCGCTTTACGCGCCCGACCGCAATCTGGGCGCGGTGCTGCTCGTCGCGGTGATCTTCGGCCTCATCAACCTGCCCTCGACCAGCCTGTGGGCGGTCATGGGTCAGGTGCTGCGCGGCTGGCTGTCGAGCCCGGCGCGACTTCGCGCATTCAATTGGACGATGGCGGCGCTGCTGGTGGGATCGCTCGCGCTGCTGATCTGATTGCAAGGTTGCGGTTCGCAACCTATGCACGAAGCTCCCCTCTTCTGACCGGAGAACAGAGCCATGCAGAGTCGCCGTCTTGGCCAGAGCGCCATCCATGTGTCCGACATTTGCATGGGGACCATGACCTTCGGCAGCCAGACCGACGAGGCCGCGGCGTTCCGCATCCTCGATCGCTGCTTCGAGGCCGGGACCAACTTTTACGATACCGCCGAGGGCTATCCGGTGCCGCCCGACATCAAATGGGTCGGCCGCACCGAAGAGATCGTCGGGCGCTGGCTGAAGACCAAGCCGCGCGATGCGATCATCCTGGCGACCAAGGTATCGGGGCCGAGCCATGTGTGGTTCAAGTCGCCGTGCCGCAACGGGATGACCGCGCTCGACCGCAAGAATATCTTTCAGGCGATCGACGACAGCCTGACGCGGCTGCAGACCGACTATGTCGACCTCTACCAAACGCATTGGCCCGACCATGACGCGCCCTATGAAGAAATCATGGACGCGCTCGACGAGCTGGTCCGGATCGGCAAGGTCCGCATCCTCGGTTGCTCGAACGAAACGAGCTGGGGACTGATGAAATCGCTCGCGGCGTCCGACAAACTCGGCGTCGCGCGCTACCATACGATCCAGAATAATTTCAGCCTCAACAACCGCCGGTTCGAGGATGAGCTGAAACAGGTGTGCCGTCAGGAAGGCGTCAGCCTGATCCCCTACTCGCCGCTCGCCGGTGGGGTGTTGTCGGGCAAATATCAGGGCGGCGCGACGCCCGAAGGTGCGCGATTCTCGCGCTACCTCGCGATGGAAGGGCGGCAGGCCGCGATGGGCCAGCGCTTCGTAAATGAAAGGAGCCTCGCCGCTACCGCGCGCTACCTGCAGATCGCCGAAGACGCCGGGCTGCACCCGGTGACGATGGCGACCGCTTGGTCGAAACAGCATGATTTTGTCGCCTCGACGATCGTCGGGGTCAGCGCCGATGACCAGCTCCAGCCGATCCTCGATGCGATGGATCTGGTGCTGAGCGACGAGGTGATGACGGCACTACATAAGGTCAGCAAAGACATCCTCTATCCGATGGGCTGAACGGCTTGTGCGGCGCGCCGCGGCTGCTAATCTTCGTCCGAATTCAGCAAGGAACCCCGCCATGTCCCCCACCCGCCGCGCCTTCTTCGCCCTCGCCGCCTTCTCCGCCACCATCGGTGTCGCCCACGCCGCCAACCCGACGATGTTCCGCGATGCGGGCTGCGGCTGCTGCCTCAAATGGTTGGAACAGGTCAAAGCGTCGTTCGGTCAGAAGGCGGTCGTCGTCAATTCGACCGACATGGCCGCGGTCAAGGACAAACAAGGCGTGCCGCAGGCGCTGCGCAGCTGTCACACCGTGCTGGTCGGCGGCTACGTCATCGAAGGCCATGTCCCCGCCAAAGAAATCGCCCGGCTGCTCCGCGAAAAGCCCAAGGGCGTCAAAGGCCTTGCCGTCGCCGGGATGCCGATGGGATCGCCCGGCATGGAGCATGGCGACCACCGTGAGGCGTATAAGGTCATGACGTTCGGCAGCGGCGGCCAGCGCGTTTATGCGAGCTATGCGGCGAGCGGCGGCGCGCACGCCCACTGATCGGCAAAGCCTAGCTCCTTTCCCGTTCGTGTCGAGCGAAGTCGAGACACCGTGAGGGCTTGCGCCACAGATAGGTGTCTCGACTTCGCTCGACACGAAAGGGTTTGAGCGGTGACCGTTACAAACTCACCTTGAACAGCTCCAGCATCCGCGCCCATGCCTTTTCGGCGGCCGCTTCATTATAAGCGCGACCGTCGGGCGGGCACCAGCCGTGCATTGCGCCTTCATACACCTCGACCTCGTGCCATTGCTTGCGCGGTTCGAGCACCGCTTTCAGCAAGACCTTTTCGTTCGGCGTTTCCTTGTCGTCATTGTCGGCAATCGCAAACAGATAGCCCGCCCTGGTCAGGGGGATCAGCAGATGCGGACTGTCGGGATTGTCGGTGCCGACGCCGCCGCCGTGAAAGCTTGCTGCCGCACCGACGCGGTCGGGTTTCAACGCCGCGGTATAGATCGTCATCGGGCCGCCCATGCAGTAACCGGTAGCGGCAAGCTTGCGCGTCTTGTCGACCTCCTTCTGCGTGTCGAGGAACGCGAGATGCGCCGCGGCGTCGGTTTCGACCACCGGCTTGGTTAGCTGCTTCAGATAACCGAACAGCTTTTCGCGCACCGCCGGATCGCCCCAATCATTTGCGGCGTCAACGACCGGCGATTTCTGCCAGCGGTAGAAAGGGTTCACACACAGCACAGCATAGCCCTCACCCGCCAGCCGGTCGGCCATCTGGCGAAAGGCGGGGCGAAGCCCGCGGATGTCGGGCCAGATCAGCACCCCGGGATGCTTGCCACTGGTGGGTGCCACGAAATAGGCGTCGCAGATGCCCGCCGCGGTCGTAATCTCGACGTCGCGGCCTTTCACCGGTTTCCCCGCCATCGCCCGCGCCGGCAGTGCCGCGAGTAGTGCGCCAGCCCCCGCCAGCGCGGCAAAGCTGCGGCGGCCAACCGCCATCCCGGCGCGGTCCAGATCGGCTTCGGTGTCTTCGGTACACATGGCGCTCTCCTTGGGGCGGTTTCGGCAAAGCCGCAGAAAACTGCGCAACTTCACTCGCGATTGCATATGTCGTGCCGTGTTCGGGATCGAACAGGGTACCAAGCTAATCCAGCCGGATTTTGTAGGACAGCGTTTTTTGCAGTCGCAATCCTTCCCGTGGCGAAGTGTTCAGACCGGGGACATCGTTTTCAGTGGTTCGGAGACATCGTTTACACTTGTGGCTGGTTGGCCGGGGAGTGGAGCGATGCCGTTCGAAGGATTCAGTGCGATGTCTTTGAAGGAAGAGTTCGTCCGTCTGGCGCTGGTCGAAGGCGCCAATGTGAGTGAGCTGTGCCGACGGTTTGGCGTCTTGCGCCCGACTGGCCACAAGTGGCTGTCACGATACCGGCAGGCGGGATTAGCTGGTCTGGTCGAACGCTCGCGACGGCCCTTGCATTCGCCTTTGCGCTGTAGCGAAGCGATGGAAGCCGCAGTGCTTTCCATGCGCCGGGATCATCCGGCCTGGGGCGGGCGCAAGATTCGGCATTGGCTGCTGCGCGCGGGGCTGGCGGCTCCAGCGGCCTCGACGGTGACCGCGATCCTGGCACGGCACGGCGAGCGGCTTGGGCAGTTCGGCGGCGGATCGCAAAGCTTCATCCGCTTCGAGCACGAGGCTCCCAACGATCTGTGGCAGATGGATTTCAAGGGCCATGTCGCCCTGGGCAAGACGCTGGGCGCGCGGCTCTTTCCCTTGACGATTCTCGACGATCATTCACGCTTCGCTATCGATATCGGGGCGTGCCTCGATCAGTTGGGCACCACCGTCCAGACCCGGCTCGTCGCCGCTTTCCGGCGCTACGGTCTGCCGTGGCGGATTGCCGTGGACAATGGTGTGCCGTGGGGCACGACCTCGGACAACCCTTTCACGACCCTGTCCGTCTGGCTGATCGAACTTGGCGTCAGGGTCTCCCACTCCAGACACTATCATCCCCAGACGCTCGGCAAGGACGAGCGCTTCCACCGCAGCCTCAAGGCCGAAGCCATGGCGAACCCCTTCGGCTCGCTGAGCCATGCCCAGACCGCGTTCGACGCGTGGCGCCGCATCTACAATACCGAGCGGCCCCACGAGGCGCTCGCCTACGCGGTCCCCGCTGACCGCTACCGTCTGAGCCCGAGAGCCTTCTGCGAATACGTCCCTGCCTTCGAATATGGCCCAGACGACCGGTTCCGCAAGGTTCAGGCCAACGGCTGGGTCAGCTTCAAAAACCATCCCTTCCGGTTCCCCAAAGCGTTCATCGGAAAAACCATCGCCCTGCGACCTACACCGCGTGACGGCGAGTTCGATGCCTTCTTCCGGCATCAGAAAATCAAATCCATATCACTCCACGGCATTCCCAATGAAACGCGAGGCCTGTAAACGATGTCTCCGAACACCTATCAGTCATGTCCCCAGTCTGAACACGAAGCCATGGGGAGGGGGACCACCCAAAGGGTGGTGGAGGGGCGGCGAAGTGGCGCCAAAGCCCCTCGTCAGCGCTTCCCGCTGCCACCTCCCCATCGCTGCGCGACAGGGAGGATTATGGTGCGACGACCGTCAGGCTCTCTATCTCACCATAGGTCAGTGCCACATGATGCACCCCGACCGCGCGCAGCAGTTCACCGTGCGCGGCGCGATCGACGATATGCCCGGCGCCGCAAAAACCGACCACGGTCATCCCCGCCGCCAGCGCGGCCAACGCCCCGGTCGGCGAATCCTCGATCGCCAGGCACTGCGGGGGATCGACGCTCAGCCCTTTGGCGGCGGCTAGGTAAATGTCGGGAAACGGCTTGCCGCGATCCCAGCCGTCGGCGCTGTACACATGATCGCCGAAATGATCCCCCAGCCCGAACAGGCCGAGCGCCCAGCCGATATATTCGGCGCGGCTCGACGACGCGATTGCGCGGGGCGTTGACCCCAGCTTCGCAAGAAAATCGGCGGCGCCGGGGACCGCGTCAAACCCCTCCATGAACCGGCCCCGCGCCCGTTCGCGGTGCTGTTCACGAAAATCGGCGGGCAGCGAACGGCCGAACCGCGCCTCGATCCGCCGCTGCGTCTCCTGCCAGTTGTGCCCATAATAGTCGCGCAGGCACTCGTCATAGCTCGACGGCATCCCGACCGCGGTCAGGCTCTCGGCGAGCGACAGGTTCGCGCGCACCTCGCTGTCGGCGATGACACCGTCGAAATCGAAAATGATCGCGGCGAAACTCATGGCAATCCTACAATCTTCATACTTCGCACCTAGAGCCTCGACCACCAGGAGACATCGGCATGAAATTCATCGAACTCAAGTCGCGCGGCGGCAATTATCTGGTCGTCGCCGAAAATGTCGCCTGGCTCCGCGACTATGAAAATGGCCAGACCCAGGTCGGCATGGTCGGCGGCGCGCCGCTGCTGGTCGCGGGCAAGATCGAGGACGTCGCGGCGTCGATTCTGGCGCAGGCGAATTTGGTCAGTTAGCCGTCCGATCAGGGCATAACCGCCGCGTCGCGGACGAAGCCCCACGGCCCCTCTCCCGTCCAGTCGCGCCCGTCGGGAAAGCTGAGCTTCACCCCGCTGAGCTGCGCCGGATCGAACAGCCGCATGTTGACACCCATCATATCAACCTCGCCGCCCATTCGCTCGATCAGCCCCGCAGTCGCCGACCAGTGCGTCACGCAGCCGCAGGTCGCGCAAAAATGCAGATCCGAATTGGGGTTTGCGCGGTCGGCGCGATTATAGGTCCGCGTCGCTCCCTCGATCACCACGTCACGCGGCGAATAATAGGCCCAGAGGATGCCATGGGAAAAGCAGAGCGAGCAATTGCACTCGGCAATTTCCTCGGGCGCCTCGGCGAGCCGCACCGACACGGCGCCGCAGTGGCAAGTGGTGTTCCAGCTCATGTCGAAATCATAACCCTACGTTTGCGCATGACATTGCCTATCACGAGGCCAAGCCCCGGCTCGGCAAGCTGACCCGCATCAACCGCTTCACGCGACACCGGATAAAATTCGGAAGCGCGATAGCCCACTCCAATCGCAAGCAACTCTGGGGTCTTCGCATCCAACAATGTATCGCGGACCTTGAGGAAATGCCGGTGCATGTAGGACGGCCCGTTCGCAAAAAGCGTAGCGTCATTGACGGGCGCTCCGTCGCTTACGACAAGCAGAATGCGCCGTCTTTCCGAACGGCTATTCAGGTAGGCGGCACCCCATTCCAAAGCTCGGCCATCGACATTTTCGCGCAAGACATCCGGATTGAGCATCTGCCGCCAAGCATTTTCTTCCAGGTCCGTACTGTCGAACGGCCGGTAAACGATGTGAAGCAGCGCGCACAAACGCCCCGGCCGCGCAGGGCGCCTTTCGCGCCGCCATTTACGCCGCGCAAAGCCGCCATGCCACCCGGCAGTGGTATAGCCGGCGACAGCAACATTTGCACCGCGACGGGCCAGCTCATCCGATAGACGGCGCACGCCTGCGGCGGCACATGCCATGGGCTCTCCGCGCATCGAACCCGATTGATCGATCATCAGCAGGACGGCCGCATCGCGCAGCGTATCAGCCTCGTCCGCTTCCAACGGCAACAGCTCGGCGAGCTGACCATAGAAACTTCGGCAAGAGCAATCTGCGCGCGCCACTTCCAATCGTTCTTTTCGTGATATCCCTTCGCAACGTCGGGACTTGCCTCACGCAAGATCGCAGGCAGGTCCGTTGCGGCAATCACTCGGTCGAATTCTCGCGTGAAGATTTGATAGGGCTCGTCTTCCGGTCCATCTTCAACCATCACCTCAGCGCGGCGATCGAACGCAATCGCCATTGCCGCGATGGCAATAAACACCGCCAGCACGATCCCGATTTCGGTCCATGCGGAACTCATATTTTCATCGCGATATCGCCCTCACTCGACCGTCACCGACTTCGCCAGATTGCGCGGCTGATCGACGTCCGTCCCCTTCGCCACCGCGACATGGTACGCGAGCAGTTGCACCGGCACCGCATAGACCAGCGGCGCGATCAGCGGGTGGACTTTGGGCATTTCGATCGTTGCCATGCAGCCGTCACCTGCTTCGGCGATGCCGTCGGCGTCCGAAATCAGCACGACCTTGCCGCCGCGCGCCATCACTTCGTGCATGTTGCTGACGGTCTTTTCGAACAGCGGGCCACTGGGCGCGAGGACGATCACCGGGACCGATTCGTCGATCAGCGCGATGGGGCCGTGCTTCATTTCACCCGACGCATAGCCTTCTGCGTGGATGTACGAGATTTCCTTGAGCTTGAGCGCGCCCTCCATCGCCAGCGGATAGTCGGGGCCGCGGCCAAGGTAGAGCACGTCGCGTGCCGGGGCGATCAGGTGCGCCATTGCGGCGATATCATCGTCATGGCTCAGCGCGGCGTTAAGCGCCGCGGGCGCCTCGATCAGATGCTTGACGATCTCATGCTCCTCGTCGGCGCTGAGCTTGCCCTTTTTGAGCGCGAGATGCGCCGCCAGCGCCGCGAGCACCGCGAGCTGGCAAGTGAAGGCCTTGGTCGACGCGACGCCGATTTCGGGACCGGCATGGGTCGGGAGCAGCAGGTCGGCCTCGCGCGCCATGCTGCTGGTCGGGACGTTGACGACGACCGCTATCGTTTGGCCGTTCGCCTTGCAATGGCGTAGCGCCGCGAGCGTGTCGGCGGTCTCGCCCGATTGCGAAATGAACAGCGCGAGCCCGCCGGGTTGCAGTACCGGGTCGCGGTAACGAAACTCGCTGGCGACATCGATGTCGACGGGGACGCGCGCGAAGGTCTCGAACCAATATTTGGCGACCATGCCGGCATAGAAGCTGGTGCCGCACGCGACGATGGTGATGCGGTCGATCTTCGACAGGTCGAAATCCATCTGCGGCAGCGCGACGGTCTGCTCGAGCGGGCGGATGTAGGAGGAGAGCGTCTGTGCGACCACGGTCGGCTGCTCGAAAATCTCTTTCTGCATGAAGTGGCGGTAATTACCCTTTTCGACCGCGGCGGCGGTGACGCCCGAGGTGGTGATCTCGCGCGTCACCGGATTGTTGGCGCTGTCGTAAATCTGCGCGCCGTCGCGGGTGATGACGACCCAGTCGCCCTCGTCGAGATAGGCAATTTTCTGCGTCAGCGGCGCGAGCGCGAGCGCGTCGCTACCGAGATAGGTTTCACCCTCGCCATAACCGACGACCAGCGGCGAGCCGAGGCGCGCGCCGATGAGCAGGTCGGGATGCTGGCGAAAGGCGATCGCGAGCGCAAATGCACCGCGCAGTTGGGGCAGCACGGTCTTGACTGCATCCTGCGGCGACAAGCCCGTCTCGACCTGCTCACTCACCAGATGCGCGACCACCTCAGTGTCGGTCTCGCTCTCGAAGCTGCGGCCGCGCGCTTGCAACGCCTCGCGCAGCGGCTTGAAATTTTCGATGATCCCGTTGTGGACGAGTGCAACTTCGCCCGTCGCGTGCGGGTGTGCGTTGCTGGTCGTCGGCGCGCCGTGAGTTGCCCAGCGGGTGTGGGCGATACCGACAGTGCCCTGCGCGGGATTGCCCGCGAGCTCCTTGACCAGATTGCCCAGCTTGCCCTCGGCGCGACGGCGGATCAGCTGGCTATCCTGCACGGTGCAGACGCCCGCGCTGTCATAGCCGCGATATTCCATCCGCTTCAGCCCATCGACGAGGCGATCGGCGACCTGCTCCTTGCCGATAATTCCGATAATTCCGCACATCTAATTTGCCTTTGATCCGACTTTGTAGGGGACGCGGATGCCGGGCATTTCTGCCGGGAAATCCTTTGTATTTCTTGTCACGAGAATACGGCCAGAAACCTGTGCCGAAGCAAGGATGATGGCATCGGGCGATTTCAGTGACTTGCGTTGATGGCGAAGCGCCGCCGCCCGTCGGGCGATTTCTTCATCGATTTCGCTCATCGCAAAGAGACGCAGAAACTCCTCCGTCTCAGTCGCCGCGCTGTCGGGAACACCCGACATAACCTCGATCCATGTCATCCTGCTGATCCATGCGCGGGTGACGTTACGCACTTCGGCCCATGCTGCAGGGCGATCGTGCAGCATATCGATGACGATATTGGTATCGAAAAAGCGCTCGCTCACGCGGCGCTGCGTTTCTTTTTGGGTGGCGCGACGTCGCCGACATCGGGCCATTCGTCACGCAACTGACGTTCATATTCCAGACCATCGACGCGCGAACCGTGCCGCTCCCACAAGCCGAAATATTTCTCGAAGCCTTGTTTGGAACCTGCATCGAGATAATTCTGGATGGCTTCCCGCAAAACAGCCGCGCGCGATTTGCCGTCACGTCGCGCAATGGCGTCGAGCCGTTTCACGTCTTCGTCCGGAACCTCGGTGAGTATGCGAGTCATGATATACTGATATCATATCATGATATCATGTCAAGCCCCACACATACGCTCAAGCCACTTGTCGATGAGCAGCGCCAGCAACGCGATCACAACCACGCCCCACAGGATCAGGGCGACGCTGACGAGCATCTGCGGCACGCTCTGCTGGGTCGGGTCGAGGAAATAAAGCGTACCAGCCGTCGAACGCACCACGACCGAGCGCATGGACAAGGTAGGCGAAGGGAAATGCGACTGCCCAAAGCGCACTCCGCCAGCCAAGCCCGCCGTGCGGCGCGGCGAGCCACGCGAGCAGGAAGAGCAGTGGGCTCGCATCGTGCAGCGCATGGTCGGCGACCGCCTGCCAGCCTTGCGGGCTCCAGATATGGCGCAGCAGTAGCGAATAGACGATGCCGACGAGCAGGATCGCAACCAGCGCGGCGTAGCGGGTGGGCGCGGACGCGAGCCATCGCTGCGGCGCCAGCGCCGCCGTGCTCGCCACCAGCGCGACGAACAGGTTTGTCAGGATTGTGAAGAAGCCGACGAAACGCCACAGGGCCTCGCCGAATGTCTGTCCTGTTTCGGCGAATCGCCCAGCGAGAACGGCAAGTTGGAGCGCCAAAGCAGCCCAGGCAACAACCGCCGACAGCGCATGAAGCAGGCGCTCCCGCGTGCCCATCTCAGCCATTTTGCAAATTCCGGTCCACAAACAGATAGGCGAATTGCACCGGATCGGGCGCGGCACCGTTGCCTGCCTCGAACCGCGTCTGGCCGTCGGTCCAGATCTTGCGGATCTGCGCGGGCAGTTCGGGTCCGAATTTCATCTGCTGTTCGACGATCCGCTCCCAGCTGCCCGTCAAACCGAAACTCTGTTCGAGCTGCGGCACCATCGCCTTGCAATAGGTTTCGGTCGCGGAATCCAGATGCCCGATCGCCTTCAGCACCCAGGCGTCGACAAAGCGCAGGAACGGCTTGTCGGTATAACGGTCGGTCACGGGTTTTTCTCCATTGTCCATTCGTCGCGCAGCAAGCCGAAAATCAGCGAATCGCGCACGCCGATATGCGTTTCCCACTCTCCGCGCAGACGGCCTTCATATTGAAAGCCAAGACGTTCGAGCAGCGCGATCGATCCGCGATTCTCCGGATCGGTATCGGCAAAGATGCGCCGCAGTTTCAGTTCGGCAAAGCCATAGTCGATGACGCGCGCCACCGCTTCGCGCGCGACCCCGCCGCGCCAATGGTCGCGGTGCAGGATATAGCCGATTTCTTTCACATCGGGCTTGGCGTCGATCAGGATCACCCAGCCGATCGCGACATCATCACGCAGGGTGATCGCCCAGCACTGATAGTCGCGTCCCTCGATCGCATTGTAGGCGACATAGTCTTCGGTTTCGGCGAGCGATTGGTGCGGGCCGCTCGACCACCAATTCATCACGTCGGCATCGGACAGCACCGGAAACAGCGCGGCGGCATCGTCCGCGCGAATCTGGCGCAGCACGAGCCGCGGGGTGATCAGCGCCGGCACAGGCATGATCCCTACTTGCCCGCCTTTTTCTTGCGCATCGCATCGTGGAAACGGTCGGCCCAGCCGGGTTTGACCATTTGTTCGGCCCGGACCATGCGCAGGTCGCCAGCCGCGACGTCGCGCGACACCGCGCTGCCCGCAGCAACGATCGCATCGCGGCCGATGGTGACGGGGGCGATCAGCGCGCTGTTGCTGCCAATGAAGGCGTTTTCGCCGATCACCGTCTGATATTTGAAATAGCCGTCGTAATTGCAGGTGATCGTCCCCGCGCCGATGTTGGCGCCCGCGCCGATCGTCGCGTCACCCAGATAGGTCAGGTGGTTGGCCTTAGCGCCTTTGCCCAGCACCGCCTTTTTGGTTTCGACAAAATTGCCGATCTTGACCTTTTCGCCCAGCACGGTGCCGGGGCGCAGCCGCGCGAAGGGACCGACTTCGCAGCCGGAGCCGATGGCGGTGCCTTCGATATGGCAGTTCGCGCGGATCTTCACATTATCGGCGACGGTGACGCCCGGGCCGAAAAACACATTGGGCTCGATCAGCACGTCGCGGCCGAGTTGCGTATCCCAGGCGAACCACACTGTGTCGGGCGCAATCAGGCTGGCACCGTCGGCCATCGCCTGCACCCGCCGTCGCGCCTGCCATTCGCCTTCCATCGCCGCGAGTTCGCCGCGGCTGTTGATCCCGGCGACGTCATAAGGGTCGGTGACGACCACCGCACAATGCCGCCCGTCCGCATTGGCGATATTGACGATATCGACGAGGTAAAATTCCTTCGCCGCATTGTCGTCGGTCACCCGCGCCAGCAGCGCGAAGAGGTCTGTCGACTTCGCCGCCATCAACCCCGAATTGCACAGCCGCACCGCGCGCTCGGCGTCGGTCGCGTCTTTATGCTCGACCATCTTGGACACGCGGTCGCCTTCAGTGATGACGCGGCCATATTGCTGCGCATCGTCGGGCTCGAACGCAAGCACGACGACCGCGGGCGCATCATCGGCGTTCAGCCGGTCGATCATCGCTTGCATCGTGGCGGCAGGGACAAAGGGAACGTCGCCGTAAAGGATCAGCACATCGCCATCGAAACCCGCGAGCGCAGCTTCGGCCTGCTGCACCGCATGACCGGTGCCCAGCTGCGGATCCTGCACTGCCAAGTCCGCGGTGCCCGCCAATGCGGCCTCGAGCTGGTCGGCCTTGTCGCCGACGATGACGACCTTTTTCGCGGGATCCAGCGCGTCGACGCTGGCCATCAGGTGTAGCAGCATCGGCCGCCCGGCGATCGGATGCAGCACCTTGTGCAGGTCGGATTTCATGCGGGTACCCTTGCCCGCGGCAAGGACGATGGCGGCGATAGGATTGCTCATGCGCGCTGCCATGCCAGCAAATCATTGCGGTTTCCAGAGCGTCGCGCCATGCGCCCTCTCAAACCCGTTCGCATCGAGCGCAGTCGAGAGGCCTGTCGTCCATGCCCGCCTTATAGGTGTCTCGACTTCGCTCGACACACACGGAATTCAGGAGGTGCCGTTTGAGTTTCCCCTTCGCGATCGTCGGCTTCGACCTCGACGGCACGCTGGCCGATACCGCGGGCGACCTGAGCGCGGCGGTCAACCATGCGCTGGTCCTCGCCGCGCGCGCGCCGCTGACCGAGGCCAAGGTGCGGCCCGTGATCGGGCTGGGCGCACGGCACATGCTCGAACAGGGATTCGCCGCAACCGGCGGCATTCCGGGCGGCGATTTCGAGCGGCTCTATCGCGAATTGCTGCGGTTCTACGAAGCACATATCGCGGTCCACAGCCGCGTCTTCCCTGGCTTGATAGCCGCGCTCGATCGGCTCGATACGCTCGGGGTGAAGACCGCAGTGGTCACCAACAAGCGCGAAGATATGGCGCGTAAGCTGCTCGGCGAGCTCGGGCTGGCCGACCGGATGGCGACGATCATCGGCGGCGACACGCTCGGGGCGGGCAACGCCAAACCCTCCCCCGCGCCGATCATTGAAATGGTCGCCCGCTGCGGCGGCGGGCGCGCGGCGTTTGTCGGGGACAGCATCTATGACGTGACGGCCGCGAACTGCGCCGGGGTGACCAGCATTGCGGTCAGCTTCGGTTTTCTGGATCGGCCTGCCGACGAGCTTGACGCGGATCATGTCATCGACCATTTCGACGACCTTGTGCCGCTGTTGACGCGCCTCTAACGCTTCCGCCATTTCGTCCATAAATGCTGCGCCAGCATCGTCGGCGGCATCCGCAGCCAGTGCGAGCGGATGTAGAAGGCTTGCTCAAGCAGCGGTCGGGTCACCCGTCCCCAATCGTCGCGGGCGAAGAGGCGCTCGCGAAACCAGCGGTCGGTCGCCTCCGGCCCGCTCCATCCTGCGGGTAGCACCGCACCGTACAGATCCCGCGACAGCCGGGCCGCACGCTGCACCGCATCCAGCAAGCCATGCAGCCTCGCGCGCACATCGAGTTGCTCCCAAAACCGCGGATCCGCCACCGCAAAATCGCGCGTCATCAGATGGAAATCCCACAGGTTGCGCAGGCCACCCTGCAAATCGCCGTCGGCCAGCATGTGCGCGGCGCAGTGACAGGCCATGTCGGCGGGGTTGAGCACCGCAAAGCCGTCGGCACTCGTCACCGCGTCGCTGACCAGCGCCAGCGCATCGGGCGTGATCCGGTGGGTGCGCGGCAGGATCGTGTGGTGGACGTCGATCATCCGGTCGCGCGATTTGTGGATCAGCGGCGGCAACTCGTGCATATGCTCGCGGTAGTAGAAATCGTCATAGGGGTCCGATTTGACCCACTCCCACTCCGCATTGAGCAAGGCATTCTCTGCCCGGCGGATATCCGACGCGAGCACCAATATGTCGAGGTCGCCGATCTGGCGCCCCGCCGCGCACGCCATGCCCGCTGCAGCGTAGGCAGCGCCTTTGAGCAGCACAAATTCGATCCCGACCGGCGCCAGCGCGCGTCGCGCCATCTCGGCCTCCCACAGCGCCTGCCGCTGGGCAACCGCCCCGGCGGCGCGCTGATCGACGAACAGCGCAGCGACAGTCGGTGGCAGGTCGGCGCCTGCCAACCGATGCGCGAGCGTCGCCAGCATCGCTTCGCTGCGCGCAACCCCGATGACTCCGTCCCAATCGCGCGACGCGAGCGAAGACGCCTCGCGGCGTCCGGCGAGCAGGTCAACAAAGGTCTGTACCGCGCTCACTTCGCCGCCTCGGCCCACAACTGCTCAACCAGCGCGATACCCGTCACACTATCGGGATAGGAAATGCCAAACGCCGGGGTCTCGCGCACCAGCCGCGTCAGCGCCGCGAACCCCGCCTCGCCCAGCGCGACATAGTTGGTCGACGCTTCGGTCAGCCGCACGAATGCCTCACCCTCGCCCATCGGCTCGATCGCTGCATCGCCGCCAAAGCGCGGGAACAGCAACAACGCCGGACGCGCGGGTTCGTGCATCGCCGCAATCGCGTCGGCGCGCGGGATCAGGTGGCGGATGTCGCCCTTCGGCGTGCCCGCCATCAGCGGCCCCAGCCGCGCCGCATCGACCCGCGCGGCGACCGCGGCGATCGCTTCATTCTTCAGGCTGACGCCGCGCGGGAAGGCCAACGCATCGCCGCTCACCGGCTCGATGAGCGTGAATTCGTCGCCCATCAGGCGCCAGTCGCCCTCCCCGAGCAACGCCGCCAGTGTCGATTTGCCCGACCCCGATTCCCCGGACATGATCAGCGCACGGCCATCCTTTGCAACCGCACTCGCATGGAGCAGCATATGCCGCCGCCACCCCAGCGCGACCTGCAAGTTCATCCCCATTTCGGCGGCGAGCAGCCCCATCGACAGCGGCAGCGGCAGCGCGTCGGGAACGACGAAGTCGCCACCGATATGGACCGAAGGCCGCACCCAGCGCCGCCACGGCCGCGCCGCGAACAGCCGCACCGTGGCATCGGCGGGGCGTGTTTCGTCCTGCGGATAGCCGCGGTACAGATGTTCAAGCGCCGCAATCGGTGCGGCCCAGTCGCTGCCGATGCGAAACTGCACCGGGCCGACCGCAATGCGAATACTGTGCCTCACGCGCGCGCCACCAGCCCCATCGCCGCCAGCTCGCTCAGCCGCTCAGCGAGGATCGGCTGCACATCGTCTACGCCGTCGAAGTCGAAGCTTTCGGCGAGCTGCGCCGCAAGCGTCACCGCCTCGCAACCGTCCGCCACCATGGCTTCCAGGATTTCGGGCATCGGCGATACCACCAGATGCGTCTGCATCGATCGGCGGTCGAAAATCGCGGTCAATTCGCCCAGCGGCTCGACGCGCAGTGCGTCTGGCGGCGCGGCGCGGTAAATCGGGTCAGGCATAATCTTCGGCGGCGGCGGTCAGCTTGGCTAGGATCGCCATCATCGTCGCGCGCTCGGCGGGCGTAATGTTCGATTCGAGCTGCGCCTCGCTCGCCAGCGCCGCGGGAACGATCGCGTCGTACAGCGACCATCCGGTCTCGGTGAGTTCGAGATGGTGCGACCGCCCGTCGACCGCATGCGCCTGCCGCGCGATCAATTGCCGCTCGGCGAGCGCTTTGGCGGCGCGGTTGACGGTCACCTTGTCCATCCGCGTCGCCTCGACCAACTCGCGCTGCGTCTTGGGCTTGCCTTCGCCCAGCACCGCCATCAACCGCCACTCGGGGATCTTCAGTCCAAAGCGGTTCTGATATTCGGCCGCGATCCGTTCGGACAACGCGTTCGACGCGATCGACAGGCGATAGGGCAGGAAATTGTCGAGGTTCAGTTTTTTGGCGGCCATGGTCTAACCTTATCGACTGTTTGTCGCCTGTGAAGCCTCGTCATGCAAAGTTTCTGGAACGATTCTCGCTCCCGAATCCGTCATTTCGCGCGCAGCGAAGTAATATTGCGTGACGATAACCGCTATGGATTTGTTAGCCGCGCTGGCAA
>NZ_JAIBES010000136.1 GCF_019459305.1 Sphingopyxis sp.
AAAAAACGGGGGGCGGGGGGCCCCCCCTCCCCCCCCGCCCCCCCCCCCCCCCCCCGGGGGGCGGGTTACCCTGGGGTATTTTTTTAACGGGCTCGGGCCGGCCCCCCACCCCCTGGGGGGGGGCCGATCCTGTTTTGGCGATGGATTACGCCGGCTTCAGCGCAGCTGGCGCCACGCCGCGCTGACGGTCAGCACCCCGTCGAGCAGGTCGGCGAGCGACTCGCCGTCGTTTTGAGCCACCGATTCGTCGAGCTTGCGGCGCATGCTGCGATAGACGCGCGACAATGCGGCAGCGACGTCGCCGCCGGCATCGCGGTCGAGCCCGGCGTCGAGGCCGATCAGGATCGCGCGCGCACGGTGCGCGGGCTCGGTCGCCGAAATGCGCTGACCTTGGCGGACCATCGACCCGAGCACACCGATCGCGGTTTCCAGCTCGTCATACAGCATCGTCACCAGCTCGATCGGGTCGGCAGCGGCGGCGCGGCTTTCATGCTGCAAGCGGCGATAGAGTCCGGTCGCCCGGACGGTCGAGGCGGTAGCGGTCACGGTCGGCACCCTTAATTATTACCCTGGTTGGTCCACATCTTGATCTGTTGCTCAAGATAGGTTTGCGTCGCCTTGAACGCGGCCAGTTTGGCGTCGAGTGAGCCATATTGCTTCTCGAGCCGGGCGCGATACGCATCTTCGCGCATCTCGATATTCTCGAGCTGGTCGGCAAGCGTTTCCTTGCGGCTGTTGAGCGACTTGGTCACGCGGTCGATCACCCCGTCGGTCGCGATCGCCCGGTCGCGGATGCTGTCGAGGACAAAGGCGATGCCGGGGTCGCTCGCCTCGGTGCGCCCGCCGTCGCGGCGCGGGTTGAACATCGCCTCGACCGCGCCGGCGTCTGCCGCCAGCACCTGCGCAAGTTTGGTTTCGTCGAGCGCGAGCAGACCGTCCTTGGTCGTCGATACGCCGATGTCGGTCAGCTTGTTGATGGTCGGGTGGCTGGAGATCACGGTGCCGATCAGGCCCGACAGCTCGCGTTCGAGTTCGCGCAGTGCGGTCGTCGATCCCGACTGACCAGCGGCCGACGACAGGCTTTTCTTGAGCTGGTTATAGACCGAGACGAAATCGCCGACGGTTTGTTTGATCATGTCGAGCGGGCGGCTGGCGCCAATGTCGACCGGCTGACCGGGGGCCGCCTTTTTCAAGGTCAGCGACATGCCGGGAACGACGTCGTCGATGGTGTTCGATGCGCGGCTGAACGCGACGCCGTCGATCGAGAATTCAGCGTTGGCGGCGCTCTGGCCCAGCGTCATGCCGCCGTCCGCGCCATAGGCGAAGGCGGAAAGACCCGGATCGGCGTCGGCGTTGGCGGCGAGGGTGAAGGCATTGGTGGCGCCCGAGGGACCTTTCAGGATCAACCGGTGGCCGCCCTGATCGGCGATGATCGACGCGGTGACCCCGCCGCCGCTCGAATTGATCGCGTTGGCCAGCCCGTCGAGGCTGTTGTTGGCGGCGTCGATGGTGATCGTCGTGGCGACCCCGCCGACGGTCAGCGTCATCGTGCCGGTGCCGATCGCCGCGGTGCGGTCGGCGACAACCCCCGAATAGGTGCTTTGCGCGCGCGCCAGCTGGTTGACGACAACGGTCGCCGCAAAACTGTCGGCGTGGATCCCGGCGCGCGCGGTGGCGCTGAGCACGCTGTCGTCGGACACCGTCGGGGTGCTGCGCAGCGTTCCGTCGCTGATCATTTGCGCCAAAGAATCGGCAAAGCCTTCGAGATCGGATCGCGCCTGCGCCAGCGCGCTGATCCGCGTCTGGTTCTGCTGCGTCAGCGTATTGATGCGCGCCACCTTGGGCTCGCGCGACGCCGCGGCCAGGTCGGTGACCAGCTGCTTGGTGTCGATGCCTGACCCAAAGCCCAGGCTGTTGATGATGGAAGTGACCATGGCGAAATATCCTTCGCACCTGTTAACGGCGGCGCGCGGACGATTTTAAGCTTGCCGGCGTCCGTCGGGGTCGAAACGATGCGTCGGCGGCACATCGACCACCGGCTGCCCATGACCTTCGGCGACCATGCGTTCGAGCTGGAAGACGAAGGCGAGCACGGTGGCGACCGCGACGAACAATTCATCGGGAATCACGCGCCCGGCGCGCGCGGTGAAATAGATGGCGCGGGTCAGCTGCGGATATTCGAGCAACGGCACATTGGCGCCGCGCGCCAGTTCGCGGATCGCCAGCGCGACGTCGCCGCGCCCGCGCGCGACGACGACCGGCGCGGCGTCGACCCCGGGGCGATAGCGCAGCGCGACCGAGAAATGGGTCGGGTTGGTGAGCACGACGGTCGCGTCCGACACCGCCTTGCGCGCCGATCCGCTCAGGATGTCGTGCGCGCGCTGGCGCTGCGCCTGTTTGAGTTCGGGGGCGCCGTCGGACTGGCGCATCTCTTCCTTGATTTCCTGTTTGCTCATCATCAGCCGCTTGTTGCGCTGCAACCACTGCACCGGGACGTCGACCAACGCGATGACGACCAGCCCGCCAGCGAGCACCAGCATCGCATGGCCGATCGCCTGTCCGGCCAGCCCGACTGCGGCGAACAGGTCGGTCGATGCCATCGTCATGATCGCAGGCAAATTGCGGCTGACCAGCCAGTAACCGATGGTGCCGAGCAGCAGCACCTTCGCCAATGCCTTGCCGAGTTCGGTCGCGCCCTGCAGTCCGAACATCCGTTTGAGTCCGGTCATCGGGTTCATCCGGTTGCCCTTGAAGTGCAGCGCTTTGCCGCGCCAGCCGAACGAGCCGAGCAGGGCCGGCCCGGCGACCGCGGCGCCGAGCGCGAGCGCGAACAGGCTGGCGAGCGGCAACAGGATCTCGGTGCCGTTGCGCATCAGCGCCTCGGCGGGCGCAAAATCGGCGACGTCACTGGCGGTCAAGGTCAGTCCGCGGCGGACGAGGTCACCCGCCGATTGCACGAACCAGCCGCCCGCGGCGACGATCCAGCCCGCAGCGGCGAGCATCATCAGCGCGGTGGCCAGCTCGCGCGACATCAGCACATCGCCTTCGCGCGCCGAATCGCTCAGCTTTTTGGGGGTGGGCTGTTCGGTTTTCTGGTCTTGCTCGGGTTTGCTCGCCATCGCGTCAGAGCCCCGCGAACATTCGCGCGGCGTCGAGCGCGTCGGACAGGATGCGCATGATCGCCTCGGCCATCGCCGGGGTCGCGACGCCGAGCAGGATAATGCCAGCGAGCAGGGTCGCCGGAATGCCGACCGCGAACAGGTTGAGCGCGGGGGCAGAGCGGCCGATGACGCCCATGATGATCTGCACCAGGATCAGGACAAAGCCGACCGGCATCGCAATCGTCAGCGCCGCGGCGAACATCAGGCTGCCGAACCGGATGACGCCGCCGATCGCGTCGAACGAGGGAAAGGCGTTGCCGGGCGGAAGCGCGACATAGCTGTCGACGATGATCCCAATCAGCACGAGGTGGCCGTCGGCGGCAAGGAATAGCGCGGTCGCCAGCATCGACAGGAATTGGCCGATCGCCGAGCTCGACGCGCCGCTGATCGGATCGACCATCGACGCAAAGCCCAGCCCCATCGCGTTGCTGATCGCCTCACCCGCCAGCAGTGCGGCGGCGAGCCCCATTTGCAGGACGAACCCGATGCCGAGACCGATCACGACTTCGCCGATGACGAGCAGCAATCCGGGGACCGAAACAATGCCTTCGGGGGGCAGCGCCATGCCCGACGCGGCGACGGCGGGGACGCCGACCGCCAGCGCGATCACCAGCCGCAGCTGCACGGGCACGCTGGTCGCGCCGAACACCGGCGCGGCGATGAACGCGGCGCCAGGGCGGATCATCCCCAGCATCCACAGCTGCAGCATCGCTTCGATATTCGGGATGTCGGCGGGGTCCACGGCGGATTTAGCGGACGACGTTCGGGATCTGCGCGAAGATGTCGCGGGTGAAGTCGGTGAGCAGCACGAGGATGCTGCCGCCGAAAATCGCGAGGCAGATCGCCGCGACGATCAGCTTGGGCACAAAGGTCAGCGTCTGTTCGTTGATCGACGTCGCCGCCTGCACCATGCCGAGCAGCACCCCGATGACAAGCACCGGCAGCAGCAGCGGCGCCGAGGCGAGCGCGAGGATCCACAGCGACTGCTGCGCCATGCCGATGAAATAGTCCGTTTCCACGTTAAGCCCCTACGTCCCGAACGAGGCGGCGAGCGAGCCCATCGTCAGCGCCCAGCCATCGACGAGCACGAACAGCAGCAGCTTGAACGGCATCGAGATGATCGTCGGCGACAACATCATCATGCCGAGCGACATCAGCGCCGACGCGACGATCAGATCGATGACGAGGAAGGGCAGGAAGATCAGAAAGCCGATCTGGAACGCGGTCTTGAGCTCGCTGGTGACAAAGGCGGGCAGCAGGATCGAGAAGGGCACGTCCTTGGGGCTGGCATAGGTCGGCGCCTTGGCGATCTTGGCAAACATCATCAGGTCGGATTTGCGCGTCTGCGACATCATGAAGCCATGGAGTGCGACCCCCGAACGCGACACCGCTTCGCCGATGTCGATCTGTTCCTGACCATAGGGTTCGATCGCAACGCGGTTCACTTCGCTGATCACCGGCTGCATCACGAACAGCGACAGGAACAGGCTCAAACCGACCAGAACCTGGTTCGGCGGCGTCTGTTGCAGGCCGAGCGCATGGCGCAGGATCGACAGCACGATGATGATGCGGGTGAAGCTGGTCATCATCAGCAGCAGCGACGGCAGTACCGTCAGCAAGCTCATCAGGACGAGGATTTGCAGCGACAGGCTGAGCGGGCGCCCATCGCCGCCGATGTCGTTCACCGCGCGGCTGAGCCCGTCGGCGGTCTGGGCAAAAGCGGCAGGCGCGGCGATCAGCAGCACGAGGCCGCCGATCAGCGCCGCGGCGCGCAGCCCGGTCTTGCGATCAATCTGCATGGAAGTCGCCCTGGCTATCGTCGGCAATCCGCGTGATGCCATTGCGCGAGACCGCGACCAGAATCCGCTGTCCGGCAAATTCGACCACCGCTAGCTTCGATCCCGGACCGAGCGGCAGCACATCGACCATCTCGACCGCGCGCGTCTTGGCGCCGCCGCCGACAAGCGGCACGCCCATCTGGACGCGCTTCCACAGCCACAGGCTGCCCCACGCCATGCCGCCGATCAGCGGCAGCAGGATGAGCAGGCGGAGGATATATTCGAACATCAGCCTCTCCGCTCGAAGCCTTCGAGGCCGCGCGCCGGGGCGACGACTTCGGCGACCTGGATGCCATAACGGCCATCGACGCTGACGATCTCGCCCTTCGCGATCAATGTGCCGTTGGCATAGATGTCGAGCAGGTCGGTTGCCGCGCGGTCGAGTTCGATCACGCTGCCCTCGTCGATCGCGAGCAGTTCGGCGAGCGTCATCGAGGTCGATCCGACCTCGACCGACACGCGCAGCGAGACACCCGCGAGCAGGTCGAAATTGGGCGCCGCGGCGATGTTCTTGTTGTCGCGGCGGTCGGCGCGGGGCGCCGTCGGCGCGTCGCTGAGGTCAGTCATCGTTCGGTCCTTTTTCGATATGTTCGATCATGATGGCGGCGTTGCCATTGGCTTCGCCGATGCTGCCGACCGCAAAGCTGCGGCCCGCGACGGTCACCGGCACATGGCGCGGCATGCCGAGCGGAATGATGTCGCCAACCTCCAGCGCGAGCAGTTTGACGAGGCTGATTTCGGGGCGCGCCAGCACCGAGCGCACGGGCAGTCGCACGTCGCGCAGCGCCTTGTTGAGCGCGCCCGCCCACACCGGGTTGGCGGCGCCGGGCATTTCGGCCACAGGCTCCGCCCCGGCGACACCGCGCAGCGCGGCGAGCGGATAGGCGCAGGCGATCGTCCGCCCCTCAAACGGCGCACCGCGCAGGATGAAGCGCTGCACGAACAGCTCGTCATCGGCGCGCACCGCGGCGAGCTTGGCGGGATCGCCGGTGACGCAGTCGAGTTCGGGTTCCAGCGTCAGCTTGTCGCCCCATGCGGCGGCGAGTTGCAGCCCCATGTCGCGCCCCAGCCGCGCCGCGAAGCGCTCTTCGGCATCGGTCAGCTCTTCGCGTTCGGCCGCAAGGCCGCCCTTGCCGCCATAGAAGATGTCGACGAGCTGGAGCAGCAACGGCCGCGGCGCCGCAAGCAGCACCGGCCCCTTGAGCGGCGGCGCATGATAGCGCCAGAAGATCGCGGGCGCGGTCGCTGCGGTCCAGTCGGCGAAGCTGATCGTTTCGGCATCGCCGCGCTCGACCTGGATCGACGGCACGCCGAGCGCGCGGATCAGGTCGCGCAGGCTGCGGCCGAACTGGATCGCAACGCTGTCGAGCGCCGGAAAGGCATAGCTGTCCGCCGCCTTGCGCAGCAGCAACGACGCCTTGGCGTCAACCGCGTCGGTGGTCGGGGCGGCCGGCGGTTTCACGGCTTTGACGGATTTTTCGCGAACACTCACTGGATCACCAGGCTCGTGAAATAGACATTGTCGACACCACCAAAACCTTCTTTCTCGCGCAGCACATCGTTGATTGCCGCGGTCAATTGCCGCTGCAGCCGTTGTTTCCCCTGCGATGTCGAGAGCAGCGCCGGATCCTGTTCGGACAGCACCATAAGCACGACCGAGCGGATCGGCACAGCCTGGCGTTTGATATTATTGATAACCTTGCCGTCATAGAAGGTCGAAAGGCTGATACCCGCCTGCAAAAACCCCGAGCCGTCGGCGAGGTTGGTGGTGAAGGCGTCAGGGATCGCGAAATAAGTGACTTCATATTTGCGCGGGTCGACCTTGAACTTGTCGTTGGGCACCGACACGGTGCCGACCTTGGGCGGCGCTTCCTTGTCGTCGCCTTCGGCGGCGGGGGCTTCTTCTTCGCCGCTGCTGCGCACGACCAGCTTGGGATAATGATCCTCAGGCTTGGCCTCATGCGCCGACAGCGCGCCGAAATAGATGCCCGCACCGGCGCCCGCGCCGATCAGGACGAGCGCGCCGACGCCGATGAATAGCAGCTTCTTGAGCTTGCCCTTCGGCTTGGGCGCGGCATCGGGTTTATCCTTGGTCATCGTCATATCCCTTATGGTCAGGCGAAGCGGCCGCGGCGGTCGGCGGCCTCTTCGGGATCGCGCGCCTTGGCGCGCTCGGTAACGGTTTCGATCAGGTGGCTGACGTCGTGCGTGCCGGGGCGGCCCTGACCCTGCGACTGGCCCTGCATCTGGCGGCTGGTGTCGCCGGGGGTGCAGGTAACTTCGCTGCCGGAGATGCGCACGCCCTGCTGGCGCAGGTCTTCGACCAGGCGGCCCTGCGCGGCGGTGAGGATCGTCGCGGTCGCTTCATGTTGGGTGTCGAGCTTGAGCGCCACGCCCTCTTCACCCATCACCATCGCCACGTCGAGACGGCCCAGGTGGCGCGGCATCAGGCGAAAGCTGATGTCGCCGCTGTCCGATTTGGTCGCGGCGATGTCGTGCGCCAGCTGGTCAATCCACGCGCCATCGCTGGCGAGGTCGAGCACGCGTTCGGCAATTGTGACCGGCGCGGCGGTGCCGGCCAGCATCGCGGCGCCCGTCGTCATGGACTGGACAAGCTGGATTGTCATCGACGACGCCGCGTCGGCGGGCTTGGCGGCGACCGGTTCGGTCGCGGTGACAGCGGGGCCAGGAGGTGTGGCGGCGCGCGCCTTGCCCGCCGTTGGCGCCGTGATCGCCGTTTCGATCTCCACAGCAGCGGGCTTGGCTTCGGCGCTTCGCGGCTTGTCGGCGGTCGGCGCGGGGGCAACGCCCTCGGCAGTCGGCGCCGCGTCGCCAGTGGTGAGCGCGGTGGTGTCGTTCGCCTTCGCCGGCTTGCCCACGACCGCAGCAATCACCACCGCGGCGACAGGCGCTGCGGCGACCGGCAGCGCCGCTGCGGGCGCCGGGATTGTCGTCGTAGCGGGGGTTTCGGGTAACGCGACCGTTTCAGCGGGTTTGGTGGCTGTGGCACCGTTTTCAGCTGCTGCTGTGCCGTCGCCCTCGACCTCGATTTCGACTGCCTTGAGCGATTTCATTTCGGGCGTGGCGGCGCTGCCGTTCAATTCGATCAGCAATTTTGCCGCCGATGCAGCGACCGTGTCGGGATCGGTTTTAGGCGCCCCGTCCTTCGCCTTCGCGCCCGGCGCATCTAATGTAATTTCCGCGGCGACCATTTCGGCCGCAACGGGAGCAGCTGGGGCCGACGTCGCGACGGCAACCGGCGTCACCGACGTGGCCTTGGCCGCAGCGGCATCGACCGTCGGAATGGCCGCGAGCAGTTGCTCGAAACCACCGTCCTCGCCGCCGCCCGTCGGTGTCTGGCCGATCGTGCTGAGGAAGGCCGCAAAGCCCGCGAGCGTCGACGCCTGCGGGTTGGGCAGGGAGGCCGCGCCCATCATGCCGCGCCGCCTTCGATCAGGCGCAGTCGCATGCCGCCGCGTGCACGGTGCGGGCGGTTGGCGTCACGGCGGCGTTCGGCCTCCGCTTCAGCCGATTTGCGGCTGCGTTCGTACAGGCGGACCGCCGATTCTTCCTTGGCCATCGCGCTTTGGGCGAGCACTCCGGCGTGGTCGCGGCGGGCGCTGGCGTTGACCAGCGGCGCGGTCAGATTTTCCTGCGCGATGTCGAGCCGCATCGCGAGTTCGCCGATCGTGTTGAGCGCGCCGCCGGCAACCGCGCCCTTGGCCATCGCCAGGTCGACGCGCAGCGTTTCGAGGCGGCGGGCGAGTTCGACCAGGCTGGCAAGCTCGCCATTGGCCCGCGCCAGATTGGCTTCTGCCATCTGATGTTCGACGGTGCGCACGCGGATGATACGTTTGCGGCGTGCGGTACGGGCGGTCATGCGGAATATCCTTCAATCAGGGTCTGGCGGGAAATATCGTAATCGACCTGCGCCTTGGCGGGCTGGGTCACAAAGGCGAGCTGGTCGGCGTGGCACGCGATAGCGGTGTCGAGCACCGGATCGCCGCCGGCAACATACGCGCCCATCAGCATCAGATCGCGGTTCTCTTCATACGTTGACCACAGCTGGCGAAAGCGCGCGGCGGCGGCGGCATGCTCGGGGTCGACCGAATCGACCATCGTGCGCGAGAGCGACCGCGCGACGTCGATCGCGGGATAGACACCCTGTTCGGCCAGCTGGCGCGACAGGATGATATGGCCGTCGACGATGGCGCGCGCGCTGTCGACGACGGGGTCGTCGATGTCGCCGCCATCGGCGAGCACGGTATAGAGTGCGGTGATCGATCCGCCGGTTTCGCGGTCGATCCCCGCGCGTTCGCACAGCGAGGGAATCAGCGCGAACACCGACGGCGGGTAACCCTTCATCGTCGGCGGTTCGCCCAATGTCAGCCCGATCTCGCGCTGCGCATGCGCGACGCGGGTCAGACTGTCGATCAGCAGCAGCACCTTCTTGCCGTCGGCGCGAAATGCCTCGGCGATCGCGGTGGCGCGCATCGCGGCGCGCAGGCGCAGCAGTGGCGGATGGTCGGCGGGAACCGCGACGACGACCGCCTTCTTGCGGACTTCGGGGGGCAGCTTGGTTTCGACAAAGTCGCTGACCTCGCGGCTGCGTTCGCCGATCAGGCCGACGACGATGACGTCGCATTCGGTACCCGCGATCATCTGACCCATCAGCACCGATTTGCCAACGCCCGACCCCGCGATGATCGCGACGCGTTGGCCTTCGCCAACAGTCAGCAACGCGTTGATCGCGCGCACCCCCATGTTGAGCGGGCGGGTGACGCGGCCGCGGCGTAGCGGATTGACCTTGCGCCCGGCGAGCGGCCACTGGAATTGCGATTTGACCGGCGGGCGGCCGTCGAGCGGATGGCCCTGCGCGTCGATGATACGGCCGAGCAGCGCCTTACCGCACGCGACCATGCTGCTCGCGCCATGCGGCTCGACCGGGGCACCGGTGACGAGCGGCATGTTGGTGTCAAAGGGCAGGACCAGGCTGCTCTGGCCGCGAAAGCCGACGACCTCGCCATAGACATAGTCGTTGTTTGCGGACTTGATCCGGACGTTGCTGCCCAGCGGCTGCGGGAACCCCGAGACTTCGAGCATGATGCCCTCGTGCGACACGAGCGTGCCGATACGGCGCGGGCTGGCATTGGTCAGGTCGATCGGATCGAGCAGCTGCTGCGCGGAGAGGGCGAGGCGGCGCGTCATGCGGGCGCCCCTTCGCCCAGCGCCACGCACAGTTCGTCGAGATAGACGGCGCGGCCATGTTCGATCCAGCCGGTCGAGGTTTCGATGCGGACGGTGCCGCGCATCATCGCCGGGTCGCTGGCGAGTGCCAGCGGCAGCGGGCAATCGGTCAGCAGCGCGGCATCGTCGGGGTGAACCCACAAAGTGCGGGCCTTGTCGGCGTCAGCAACGAGCGCCGCGGCGGTTTCGGCCTGTGCCTGAAGCCAGGCGGCGTCGATCGGGGCGTTGGCGACGATCTGATGCACCAGCCGTTCGACGGTGCGTGCGATCAGCTGCGCCAGTTCTTCGCTCGGTTCGTCCTGCAACGCCTCTGCATTGGCGAGCAGCGCGAGCAATTGGTGGCGTTCGGCGACATAGGCCGCTTCGGCGACGCGCTGCCCTTCGGCCAGGCCGCGGGCAAAGGGGTCGTCGAGGTCGAGTTCGGTGGCGCTGCCGTCGGTGGTTTGCGGCGGGCGCGCGTTGCCGGCAAAGGCCAGCGGGCGAAAGTCGCTGCTCCGCGCCATCGCTTCGGCGAGGGTGACGGGGGCAAAGCCGGTTTCGGCAGTGCGATCAGACATAATCGTCGCTCCCGCCCGCGATCATGATTTCGCCCGAGGCGGCCATCTGGCGCACGATCGTCATCACGGTCCTTTGCGCATCGTCGACATCGGCGCGCTTGACCATCGTCATTTCGGCCATCTCGTCGCGGATCGTTTCCGACGCGCGCTGCGACATGGTGGCAAGGCACAGGTCGACCATGTCGTCGTCGGCACCCTTGAGCGCCACCGCCAGCTGCGCCGCGTCGACCGAGCGCAGGACCGACCCGAGGCTCTTTTTGTCGAGATCGCGGAGGTTTTCGAAGATGAACATCTCTTCTTCGATCGCTTGCGCGAGCGCTTTGTCGGTCTTCTTCAGCGCGCGGATCGTGCGCTCGCTCAGCGACTTCGGCATTTTCTTCATGATCTTGGCGACGTCGCTGGGGCCGCCAATCGCCTGTTTGGCGACGCGCTGGCCATCGACATTGGCGCTGGCGAGCACCGATTCGAGATCCTCGATCGCCGCGGCGGGGACCGAGGTCAGCATCGCGGCGCGCAGCACCAGATCGGCCTGCAGGATTTCGTCGAGCGTTTCGATCGCGCGCGCGGCGACGTCGGGGACAAGCACCGACAGGATCAGCGCGCCGACCTGCGGATGTTCTTGCGCGAGCAGGCCACTGATCGCCTCGACGTCCATCCAGCGCAGGATTTCGAGCGAGGCGGCGCTGCGCTGCGGCGCGATGGCGGCCAGGATATTGTCGGCGCGCACATTGCCCACCGCCTGATTGATGACGGTCCGGATGCGGACGTCGGCGCCGATCGCCAGCGCGCTGACATCGCGGCTGCGCACGACAAAACGGTCGAGCGCCTGCCCGATCTGCTGTTCGCTGGCGTTGGCGGTGTCGAACATCGCCTTGGCGAGCTGGCGCACTTCGTCGGGGGCGAGATGTTTTAGAATCGTGGCGGCTTCGTTTTCGTCGAGCAGCATCAGCAGGATCGCGGCGGCAGCCGATCCTTCGATTGCGGGTTTCGTCGGCGTGTCCATCATCTCGGCGGCGTCAGGCACGGGCGCCCTCCTGCATCAGCTGGCGGACGACGAGCGCGGCGCGCGCCGAATCCTGACGGACAAAGGCGCGGACAAGGTTGGCGCGCGTTTCATAGCTTGGCGCCTGTTCGATCATTTCGAGCGTGATTTCGCGGCCTGCGGCTGGGCCGGCGAGCGCGGGACGCCCGTCGGTCGCGGCGAGCAAAGTTTCCTCCAGCGCGGCGTTGCGTTCGGCGCGTTCGGCGGCGCGCGCCTTGGCGGCGCGGATCAGCGGACGACCGATGAACAGGAAGGCGAGCAGCGCGGCAAAGATCGCCCCGACCTGCTTGACCAGCGGCAGGAACCATGCCTGATCGTAAAAGGCGGGCTCGGTGGTTTCGACCTGCACGAACGGGCGCTGGCTGATCGCCACCTGATCGCCGCGCGTCGCGTCGAAACCGATCGCGCCTTTGACCAGGCTGTCGATCTTGGTCATGTCGGCCTGGGTCAGCGCCTTCTTGCCCTGATTGAGCGCGACGGCGACCGAGACGCGGCGGATCTTGCCCTGCGGCGAGTGCGTCACCGAAATCTCGCGGCCGACTTCAAAGGCGCGCGCGGCATTTTCGTTGCTCTCGGTGCCGGAGGTAACGGCCGGGGTGGGCGTCGGGGTTGGCGCGTTGGCGGTGACCGTCGTCGCCTGCGGCGGCTGGTTCGACAGCGCGCCGGGGATTCCGACGGCGGGCGGGGTGCCCTGACCGCTGACGGTGCGGGTAATCTGTTCGCTGGTCATCGCGCGGTCGTTTTCGGGAAAGCTTTCGCGCGTCGCCTGGCTTTCGGACATATCGACGTCGGCGTGAACCTCGACACTATAGTTACCAGCGCCGAGCATCGGGCCGAGCAAGGTGTCGAGGGCGCGGCGGAAACGGTCTTCGACCTGCACCTGCAACTGGAACGCCTTCATGTCGCTGCCCGACGCGGTGTCGGACAACAGCGCGCCGCGCTGGTCGATCACCGATACCTGATCAGCGTTCATGCCGGGCACCGACGAGGCGACGAGAAAACGGATCGCCTGCACCTGACCGTCGCTCAGCGAGCGGCCGTTCTGCAGTGTCAGCATCACCGATGCGGTCGAGGGCTTGTCGTCGCGAACGAACAGGCTGGGTTCGGCGGCGGCGACATGGACGCGCGCGCTTTTTACGGCGTCGATCGTCTCGATCGTGCGCGCCAGATCGGCTTCGCGCGCCGAGCGCAAGGCTTCGCCTTCGATCGCGCGGCTTGATCCCATCGGTAGCGCCGCGATCAGACTGTCGCCGCTCGGCGCCGCCTTCGGCAGACCCTGTCCGGCGAGCGCGATACGCGCCTGATGCAATTTATCGGCATCGACGGTCAGCGCGCCGGTGCTCGCGTCGATGCTGTGCGCGATGCCCTGCGTCTGGAGCGCCTCGGCGACCGCCGATTTGTCCATGTCGTCCAGCCCGGCGAACAGCTGCGCCTGCGGCGATGATTGCATGGTGAAATAAGCAAGCGCCGCGATGCCGATCGCTGACGTCATGGCGATCGCGGGCAGTGCGCGCTGCACCGCGGGCTGGCGGACGAAGCCGGTGAGCGGGGCGAGGCGGTTCCCGAATGCGGGGGCGGGCAGGCGGTTCGCATGACCGTCGTCGACGGGGGCGAGGATCTGGGTGTCGGCCATGGGTTAAACCGGCATGTTCATGATGTCGCGATACGCGGACAGCAGCTTGTTGCGGACCTGCAACGTGGTTTCGAAACCGAGTGAGGCTTTCTGCCGCTCGATCATCACGCTGACGATGTCGTGGGTATCTCCGCGCTCATAGGCTTCGGTAATCTCGCTCGCCTTGGACTGCTGGGCATTGACCTGTTGCAGCGCGTTGTTGATCGCCGCGCCGAAATCGGGGGTTCCGCCAGCGCCTTCGACGCCGCCCTCAGCGGTGCCAATGCCGCCGCGACCGGCGGCGCGTTGCAGCGCCTGGTTCTGATTGAGGATCGAACTGCGCATCTGCAGCAGCCGGCTCGGGTCAATCGTGCTCATTGCTTTCCATCCGTCCTGTGCGCAGCGGTGCGCCGCACGCAAAGAACAATGCAAAGGCCATGCCAAAAGATTTAACAGTTATTTTACAACAGGTTAACTCGTCTCGCCAGTCGCGGCGGTCAACCTTCGGCATTTTTTTGACGGCGCAGGCTTAAGCGCCGCGACCGCCCGCCGTTACTGCTTTCCGTGACCGCTCCTCGAGCCCTCACATCACGGGAATGGCCATCGAGGCCGGAAAGGAACAACAATGACTGTCATCAACACCAATGTGAGCGCGCTTCGCGCCCAGAACAACTCGCGTGTTGCCGAACGCGCCCAGTCGCAGGCGATGGAACGTCTGTCGAGCGGCAAGCGCATCAACAGCGCGAAGGACGACGCCGCCGGCCTCGCCATCGCCACCCGCATGGACGCCAGCGTCCGCGGCCTGACGCAGGCCGTTCGTAACGCCAATGACGGCATTTCGCTTGCGCAGACCGCCGAAGGCGCGATGGGCGGCATTTCGAACATCCTGGTTCGTATGCGTGAACTGGCTGTCCAGTCGGCCAACGGCACCAACGCCGCGACCGACCGCACCGCGATCCAGACCGAAGTTACCGCGCTGATCGCACAGATCGGTGATATCGCCACCCGCACCACCTTCAACGGCACCAACCTGCTGTCGGGCGGCGCGAGCATCGACATCCAGACCGGTACGGCATCGGGTGAGACGGTCAACATCGCGATCGGTGACCTTACCGCCACCGGTCTCGCCGTTGCCGCAGTCGACCTGTCGACGTCCGCCGGTGCCGCGACGGCGCTGGGTCTGCTCGATACGGGCATCCAGACGGTCGCTACCCAGCGCGCCAACCTTGGTGCCCAGCAGAACCGGCTCGAATCGGCTGTCGACAATTTGACGTCGACTGTCACGAATCTGGCAGCCGCCAAGTCGCGCATTGAAGACACCGACTTCTCGGCGGAATCGACCAAGCTGGCTGCGGCCTCGATCCTGTCGCAGGCATCGACCGCGATGCTCGCCCAGGCGAACCAGAGCCAGCAGGGCGTGATGAACCTGCTCCGCGGCTAACATCCGCGAACGACTTTCAGGCTATATTCGGTTGGTCCCTTAGATAGCCTGATCCGATGCCCCGGCCCCCACAGCCGGGGCATCAACTTTTTGTCTGCTCGGCGCAGCCGAACAGGGAGCGGGCTGGTGCCGTTTGCTGACGTCAGTCGTCTACCCATCAATGAAAATCCCGCGACTTGGGCAGGATACGGACGTCGCGTGGGTGGCCGTGCTTCGCCACATAGCCGCGCGGCAGTTGTGGATGCGCAACCTCGTCGGCGCGGCACAGGTCGGGACGCACTTCGCGCCCGTCGCCCAAGGTGTCGAGCATCGCCGTCCGATCGACAATGCGCGTCGCCATCAGGTGGATGACGCCCTCCTTGCTCCGCTGCACCTCACCCTCGGCCAGCATCAACCGCGACGCCATGACGGCGCGGCGATGTCGTTCGAAATGGCGCGCCCACAGCAGGATGTTGACGACCCCGCCTTCATCCTCGAGCGTGATGAAGATCGCATTGCCCTTGCCTGGGCGCTGACGAATCAGCACGATCCCCGCGATACGGACGATCGAGCCATTCTTTGCCGCCATTACCTGCGCCGCGCTCAACACCCCCTCACGTGCGAAATCATCGCGCAGAAACGCCATCGGATGGCCTTTCAGCGACAGCCGGGTCGTCTGGTAATCGGTGAGGACATTTTCGACGAGCGGCGTGGGCGGCAGCTGCGCATCGTCTTCGGCGCCGAGTTCGTCTGCTTCGGCAGCGCCGAACAGCGGCAGCACCCCCTGTCGTACCCGGCGCGCGTCCCACAGCGCGGGACGCCGATCGAGCCCCATCGACCGGCAGGCATCGGCCTCGGCCAGCAGCCGCAGCGCGCGCGCGGGCAGGTCTGCGCGGCGGGCAAGTTCCTCGACGGCGGTAAATGGCGTAGCCCGTGCCGCGACGATCTGCGCGGCCCAAGCCTCGCGAAAACCATCGACCTGCCGAAAGCCGAGGCGAAGCGCGAGGTTGCCGTCAGCCCTGCGCTCAAGGCTGCTGTCCCACCTGCTCGCGTTGACATCGACTTCGCGCACTTCGACGCCATGCTCCTGCGCGTCGCGCACCAGTTGCGCGGGGGCGTAGAAACCCATCGGCTGCGAGTTGAGCAGACCGCAAGTGAAAACCGCGGGGTGGTAATGTTTGATCCATGACGAGACATAGACGAGCCGGGCGAACGACTGCGCATGGCTTTCGGGAAAGCCATAGCTGCCAAACCCCTCGATCTGCTTGAAGCAGCGCTCGGCGAAATCCTGCTTGTACCCGCGCGCGACCATGCCGCCGACCATCTTCTCACGGAAATTGTCGATCGTGCCGACATTGCGAAAGGTCGCCATCGCGCGGCGCAGGCCGTTGGCCTCCTCAGGAGTAAATTCGGCGGCGGTGATCGCCAGATTCATCGCCTGTTCCTGAAAGAGCGGCACACCGAAGGTGTGGCCCAGAACTTCGCGCAATTCATCGGGGTCATGAGGCGGGTCAGGCGACGGATATTCGACCTCTTCCTCTCCGTTCCGCCGCCGCAGATAGGGATGCACCATGTCGCCTTCGATCGGTCCGGGACGGACGATCGCGACCTGCACGACCAGATCGTAGAGCTTTCGCGGGCGCAGGCGCGGCAGCATGTTGATCTGCGCACGGCTTTCGACCTGAAAGACCCCGATGCTGTCGCCCTTGCACAGCATGTTGTAAACCGCCGGATCCTTGGAATCGATGTCGAGTTCCAGCGTGTGATCGCCCAGCCCATGTTCGCGCATCAGGTCGTAACATTTGCGGATGCAGGTCAGCATGCCGAGCGCGAGGATGTCGACCTTCATCAGCCCGAGCGCGTCGATGTCGTCCTTGTCCCACTCGATGAAGGTGCGGTCCTCCATCGCGGCATTATGGATTGGAACCAGTTCGTCGAGCCGGCCCTGCGTGAGCACAAAGCCGCCAACATGCTGCGACAGGTGCCGCGGCGCTTTCAGCAATTCGCCGACAAAGCGGTGCAGCCGTTCGATCTCGCCAATGTGCGGATCGAGCCCCGCTTCGATGAGTCGTTCGACCGGCACTTCATCACCCCAGCTTCCCCAGCTCGTGTCCGCGAGCCGCGCCGTAACATCCTCGCTGAAGCCCAGCGCCTTGCCGACCTCGCGGATCGTGCTGCGCGGGCGATAATGGATGACGGTCGCGGCGATCGCGGCGCGGTCGCGGCCATAGCGATCATAGATATATTGAATGACCTCCTCACGCCGCTCATGCTCAAAATCGACATCGATGTCGGGTGGCTCATCGCGTTCGGCGGAGACGAAGCGCGAGAAGAGCAGCTTATGCTCGACCGGGTCGACCGAGGTGACACCGAGCAGGAAACAGACGATCGAATTGGCGGCGGACCCCCGGCCCTGGCAGAGGATCGGCGGATCCTGCGCGCGCGCGAAGCGGACGAGGTCGTAAACGGTGAGGAAATAATAGACATAGTCGCGCTTGCGGATCAGCCGGAGTTCGTTGCCGATGAGCTTGCGAACCTTGGGTTTCAGAGGAGCTCCATAGCGTTCCTCTGCTGCCGTCTTCACCAGATGGTGTAGATAGTTGAACGGTTTCCATCCGTCCGGCACCGGCTCGTGCGGATATTCATAGCGCAGGTCGTCGAGCTGGAAGTGGATGCGCGCGAGCAGCGCGGCGCTTTGCTCGATCGCCTGGGGGTGCTGCTGGAACAGCCGCATCATTTCGGCGGGGGCTTTCAGATGGCGTTCGCCATTGGCGCGCAGCAGTTTGCCCGCCTTGTGGATGTTCACCCCCTCGCGGATGCAGGTGATGATGTCGTGCAGCGGGCGCTGCGCAATGCTCGCATAGAGCGCGTCGTTGGTGGCGAGCAGCGGGATGCGCGTCGCCGCAGACAGGCGTTCGCGTGCGGTGAGCTTTCGTGCATCGGCGCCCGCACGCGGCATCGTTGCGGCGAGCCAGACGGATTTCGGTCGCGCGTGTTTGAGGGTGCGGAGCAGGGCTTCATCGCCATCCATCGCGATCAGCAGCAGGTCGTCGCAATGCTCCAGCAAATCCTCCAGATGGAGAATGCAATCGCCCTTTTGTGCGCGCAGGTTGCCGGTCGAGAGCAGCCGGGTCAGCCGCCCCCAGCCGTGGCGCGTCGTCGGATAGGCGATGATGTCGGGGGTGCCGTCGGCGAAGGCGAGGCGCGCGCCAACGACGAGGCGGAAATTGGCGACACTTTCAGGCTGCTTGACCTGGAGCTCTTTCAGGAACGCCCACGCCCGCACCACCCCCGCCACGCTGTTGCGGTCGGCGATGCCGATGCCGGGCATGCCCAGCGCGATGGCTTCGGCGACCATGTCGGCGGGGTGCGAGGCGCCGCGCAGGAAGCTGTAGTTGGTCGCGGCGACCAGTTCGGCGAAGGGGGGTGCAGGTGCAGGGTCTGTGCTCATGCGAACAGCCCGTGGATATACCAGCGCGGGTCGGGCTTTTCGTCGTACAGTCCGTGGCGAAACAGCCAGTAGCGGCGGCCGCGGTCGTCCTCGACGCGGTAATAGTCGCGGGTCAGCCCGGCATTGTCCTTGCGGCGCCACCATTCGCTCGCGATCCGTTCCGGCCCCTCGTAACGGCGGATCGCGTGGGTGGTGCGGCGCCAGCGGAAACGGTGCGGCGGGCCGTCGGGAACCTCGGCGATCACCTCGATGACCTGCGGCGGATCGAAGAGATAGAAAGGGCGCAGCGGCGGCTCGCCGGGTTCGGAAGCGGGCCAGGACGTCGGCGGCGGGGCGTCGATCGCGGGCAAGGGGAGCTGCGCCTGCTCAGGAATATGCGTGTCGACAGCGGCGAATTTTCGGACGCCGCCACGGCCGATCCGCGTCGCCAGCCGGTCGACCAGTTCGGTCATCGCCGCGGCGCGCACTTCCCCGCCTTCGAGCTTGAGCTGGGTCGCGGCAAGCGCTTCGAGCCGCGGCACCGCGAGGCGCATCATGTCGAAGCCGAAGCCGGGGTCGAGCGGATCGCGCAGTCCATCCATCCGCTCGGCGAACAGACGCATGACGAGGTTGCTGTCGCGCGTGGGATGGCCGGTCTCGACCGCGAGGCTGCGTGCCAGGCCGTCGCTGCGAAAAAAGGTGGCGCGGAAATGGCGCCCGCCCTTACCGCGTTCGGTCAGGTCCGCGATCGCTTCGCCGACCAGTTCGGTGAGGATCTGGGTCGCGTGCGGCATGCTGGCGACGGGTTCGGCAAAGCGGCGTTCGGTGGCGATCGGCGGCGGGGTAATGCGCGGATCGAGCGGGCTCGGCGCGTCGCCGAGCAGGCGGCGCAGCGCGGTCGCGGCGTCGGCGCCAAAGCGCGCGGCGATGTTCGCCATCGGCCGCGCCGCGAGGTCGCCGATCGTCTTGAGCCCGGCGCGTACGAGCGCGGTTGCCGCCTCGGCTTCGAGTTCGAGCGCGGCGACGGGCAGGCGGCGGATCGCGGTCGCCTCTTCGGGGGCAGGGCGTGTCTGGTAGCGCGCGAGCGCGCGCGCGGCGTCGGCGGTGGGGCCAAGCGCATGGCGCAAGGTCATGCCGAGCCGGGTCAGCCGCCGGTCGATGTCGTCGATCAATCCCGCCTCGCCATCGAACAAATGGGTGCAGCCGGTGATGTCGAGGATCAGCCCGTCGGGCGAATCGAGCGCGACAAGCGGGGTGTAGCGCGCGCAGCCCTGCGCGAGCCGGTCGAGCCAGTTCTGGTCGAGGACGGGATCGTGCGGCACGATGGCAAGGTCAGGCACCTGTGCCCGCGCGTCGGCGAGCGGCATGCCGACGCGAAGCCCAAGCGCCTGCGCGCGCGCATCGATGCTCGCGAGGCGCAGCGCGCCGCGCTGCTTCTCGGCAAAGACGAGCGGGAGGTCAGGCGGCTTCGGCGCCGAGCGGGTGAACCGTTCGGCGGGCAGCCAGGGGAAGAACAGCGCCAGATAGCGCCGCGTCCCTGAAAGCTTGCTCATCTTTATCCCAATCGAGTCGCCAGCGGGTTCCGGCAGGGCCGCCGCGCCAGCGCAGCAGTTCAAGGTCGAAGGCGGGCGCGCCGGGGGCGTCGGCTCCAAGTTCGCGCGACGTTGCGGCGACGATGCTCCAGCGCGTTTCGGCGACGCTCGGCGTCGGCGCGGCATTCAGACGCAGCATCAGCAGCGTCGTCCCCGCATCGCGCGCGCCGAGCGTCAGGCGGCGACCGGCGGTGAGATCGAGCAGCGGGAATTTGCCCCAGCTTTCGACGATCACCGCCGCCGATCCGACGCAGCGCACCGCATCATTGGCGCAGGCGAGCAGCATCTTGGGATCGGCGGTCTCGATCAGCAGCAGCCGGTCGGGGTCGCCGCCGAGTTCGGCGATGCCGGGGGCATAGATATGCCCCGTGCGGCGCCCGGCATCGACGGTGCGCAGCCACAACAGCGGCACCTTGCCCGGGGTGCGCAGCGCGACCAGTGCCGCAAAGGCAGCGGCGCTAGCCCCGTCGAGCGCGTCGGCGGCGAAAAATTCATGCGTGCGACCCACTGCCAGCCCGCCCCCGAGCGCCGAATCGAACGCGTCATGCCCCGTCGCCAGCCAGCCCTCGGCCGGGCGGCTTTCAGGGCCACCAGTGGCGGCCAGCCGGGCGATGCGCTGGCGCAGCCCGGCGAGAGGTTGGGACGACTCGCGCATATATGTTCCTGATTTGTTCCAATAGCGCGCGAGCGAGGGGGATTGTCAAGGTGAGTCCGCCATGACGAAGGTTAGGACGTTGTGGCGCCTGCGCCGCTATCGCCGCCTAGCGCACGGAACAGCGCAATCCGGGTCTGGACCAGCAGCAGCTGGGTCGCGATCTCGCTGCGCCGCGCCGCATAGAGGCTGCGCTGCGCGTCAAGGCTGGCGAGGAAGCTGTCGACCCCGCCCTTATAGCGGGCGTCGGAAAGCATCGCGGTATCGGCGGCGGCGGCAGTGTTCGCCGCCGCGGCGCGCACCCGCTCGGCGATCGTGCCCTGCACCGCAAGCGCATCAGCGACTTCGCGAAACGCGGTCTGGATCGCGCCTTCATAGCCCGCCAGCGCGGCGTCACGCTGCGCTTCGCTGACCGCAACGCCCGCGCGGCGACCGCCCGCGTCGAAGATCGGCGCGGTGACGTCGCCACCCGCCGACCAGCTGAACGATCCACTGTCGAACAGGCTGGACAGGGCGTTGCTGGCAAAGCCGAGCAGTCCGGTCAGCGAGATCGACGGGAACAGCTGCGCGCGCGCAACGCCGATGTCGGCACTGGCGGCGCGCAGGCCATATTCGGCCTCGATCACATCGGGACGGCGGAGCAGGATTTGCGAGTCTACCCCCGCTGGGAGGGAAGCGATAGCAGGCGTGACGTCGGCCAGCCCGTTGGGCAGCAGCGCACGATCGACATCGCCGCCGACGAGCAGGCGGATAAGATTTTCGTCCTGCGCCAGCGCGCTCGTCTGCGCCGCAATCGCATCCTCGGCGGTCGCCAAAATCTGTTCGGCCTGGCGAAGATCGGTGCGCGGTGCGACGCCGCCGTCTAGCCGAGCGCGGGTCAGCCGGACATTTTCGCGCGCATTGGCGGCGGTATCCTGTGCAATCGCGAGCAGATCCCGGTCGGCGCCATAGGTCGCCCACGCTTCGGCCAGATTGGCGATCAGCGCGAGCCGCACAGTGCGCGACGCGGCCTCGGTCGCCAGCGCGCGGTTGCGGTCGGCCTCGGTCGCATTGGCGAGCTTGCTGAACAGGTCGAGTTCGAACGCGGTGATCCCGCCGCGCAGCGAGAAATCGCCGCTGCCGCTCGCACCATTACTGTCGGAATAGCCCGCGCCGCCGCTGATCCCGATGGCGGGGAACTGCCCGGCTCGCGTGACGCGCGCCTGCGCCCGCGCCGCGGCGACATTGGCATAAGCGACGCGCAGGTCGCGGTTGTTCGTCAGCGCCTGCTCGACCAGCGACTGAAGACGCGCATCGGTGAAGACGCTTTGGTACGACAGGATCGGCAGCGCCGTCTCGCTTTGCAGCAGGTATGCGTCACCGACCGGCCAGCTTTGCGGAACGGGCGGGGTGGGCAGCACGGTCTTCGGCGCCAGTGAGCAACCGGCGAGCGCGAGCGTGCTTACAAGCAGCAAGGTGCGGGTGCCGATCATGCTGGCACCTCGGCGGCGCCGTCGGCTTTGGCCCTGCCAAAGCGGGTGCGAACCGCGGCGATTCCGTCGCGCACCCCGCGGCGGACGAGAACGAAGAACAGCGGGATGAAGAAGATCGCGAGCAGGGTCGCGGTCAGCATCCCGCCGATCACCGAGGTGCCGATCGCGATCCGGCTGTTCGCGCCTGCCCCCGACGCCAGCGCGAGCGGCAGCACACCGAAGATGAAGGCAAAGCTCGTCATCAGGATCGGGCGCAAGCGGATGCGCGCCGCGGCGATGGCGGCCTCGATCACGCGTTTGCCCTTTTTCTCTTCCTGTTCGGCGAACTCGATCATCAGAATGGCGTTTTTGGACGCCAGTCCCATCGTCGTCAGCAAGCCGATCTGCAGATAGACGTCATTCTCCAGCCCGCGAAGCGACACGGCAATGACCGCGCCGACCAGCCCGAGCGGGATGACCAGCAGCACCGCGACCGGGATCGACCAGCTTTCGTAGAGCGCCGCGAGGCAGAGAAAGACGACGAGCAGCGACAGCGTATAGAGCAAAGGCGCCTGCCCCGACGACAGCCGTTCCTGATAGGATGCGCCCGACCAGGCGACGCTGGTGCCGGGGATTTCGGCCGCCAAGGCCGCGATCTCGTCCATCGCCTCGCCCGAACTGGTGCCGGCGGTCGGCTCGCCCGAAATTTCGAACGCGGGAATGCCCTGAAAGCGCGAGGTCGTGCTGGGTGTCGTCGACCAGCTGATCTGCGAGAAAGCCGAAAAAGGCGACATTTCGCCGTCGGCCGAGCGCACATACCATTGGCTGAGGTCTTCGGGTTTGGAGCGATACGGCGCGTCGCCCTGGACATAGACGCGCTTCACCCGTCCTTCGTCGATGAAGTCGTTGACGTAGCGACCACCCCAGGCGGTCGACAGCGTGCTGTTCACATCAGCGTTGGTCAAACCGTAAGCGGTCAGCCGCTGGGTATCGATATCGATCTTCAGCGTCGCCAGGTCGGGCAGGTCGCTCAGCCGCACCGAGGTCAGCTTGGGGTTCGCGTTGGCGGCGGCAATCAGCCGTTCGCGTGCGGCGGCGAATTCCTCGCGTGTCATGCCGCTGCGGTTCTGAAACTGCATCGTAAAGCCCGACGAATCGCCCAGCCCGCGCACCGAGCCGGGGACGAGGGCAAAGACCTGCGCATCGCGCAGACCCGAAAAGGCCTGGCGGGTCCGCGCGGCGATGGCATCGGCGGTGTTTTCCTTGCCGGGGCGGTCGTCCCAATTGGCCAGGTTGACGAATCCGCGCCCGGTATTCTGTCCTGACGCACCCCCGCCGCCACCGCCGGCGTTGATGAACAGCGATTCGATATTCGCCTTTTCGGCGCTGAGCAGATGGTCCTCGATCGCGTCGCGCACCTCGAGCGTCCGCGCCTGCGTCGCGCCCGCCGGCAGGCGGAATTGGATCTGGACCCGGCCCTGATCCTCGCCGGGCAGAAAGCCGCCGGGCAGGCGCAGGAACAGAAACGCCAGCAGGACCAAGATGATCAGATAGATACCCAGAAAGCGCCATTTGCGATCGACGACGCGCTCGACGCTGCTGACATAGCGGTTGGTCGTGCGTTCGAAACTGGTGTTGAACCAGGTCTTGGCGCGCGTCAGTGCGGCATCGACGCGCGGGAAACGCGGCGGCGGCGGTTCGCCGTGGCCACGCTGCTTGAGCAGGGTGGAGGTCAGCGCCGGGCTGAGGATCAGCGCGACGAAAACCGACAGCGCCATGGCGGAGACAATGGTGATCGAGAATTGGCGATAGATGACCCCGGTCGAACCGCCGAAAAAGGCCATTGGCAGGAAGACCGCCGACAGGACGAGCCCGATCGCGATCAACGCGACCTGTAATTCCTTCATCGACTGGATCGTCGCCTCGCGCGCGGTCATGCCGGGATTTTCTTCCATCAGGCGCTCGACATTCTCGACCACGACGATCGCGTCATCGACGAGCAGCCCGATCGCCAGGACCAGGCCGAACAAGGTCAGCGTGTTGATCGTGAAGCCCGCAAGATAAAAAACCGCGAAGGTGCCGAGCAGCACCACCGGCACCGCGATCGCCGGAATCAGCGTTGCGCGCCAGCTTTGCAGGAACACGAACATGACGATGATGACGAGCAGGATCGCCTCGAACAACGCCTTTTGCACTTCGCTCACCGACAGGCGAATGAAGGTCGTGGTATCGTTGATATAGGCATAGCCCAGCCCATCGGGCATGTTGCGCGAAAGCTCGGCCATCCGCGCCTTCACCCGATCGACGGTCGCCAGCGCGTCGGCACCCGGCGACAGCGAGATCGCCATGCCCGAACTCGGCTGGCGGTTCAGCCGCCCCACCGAGCTATAGCTTTCTGCGCCGATCTCGACCCGCGCCACATCGCGAACGCGCACCGCCGATCCATCAGGCAGGGTTTTCAAAATAATATTCTGGAATTCCTCGGGGGTTTGCAGGCGCGACTGGGCGGTGACGGTGGCGGTCAGCAGCTGGCCCTGCGGCGATGGCAGGCCGCCGACTTCGCCTGCGGCGACCTCACTGTTCTGAGCCGAGATCGCGGCAATCACGTCGCCGGGCATTAGTGACACCGCGGCCAGCCGCTGCGGGTTCAGCCAGATCCGCATCGCGTGGGGTGACCCGAAAATATTGACGTCGCCGACCCCCTCGACCCGCGACAGCGGATCCTGGATGTTGGTGGTCAGATAGTCCGACACGTCATAGTTCGAGCGCGTTCGCGTCTTGTCATAAACGCTGACGATCAGCAAAATGTCCGAATTGGATTTGCTGACCCGGACCCCCTGTTGCTGCACCTGCGCGGGCAGGCGCGACACCGCCGACTCGATCTTGTTCTGCACCTGCACCTGCGCGATGTCAGGATCGGTACCCTTGTTAAAGATCGCGGTGATGCTGGCCTGTCCGCTCGCGCTCGACTGCGAACTGAAATAAAGCAGTCCGTCGATCCCGGTCAGCTGCTGCTCCAGAATCTGGGTGACGCTGTTCTCGACCGTTTCGGCCGACGCGCCCGGATAACTGGCGCGGACATTGACCTGCACCGGCGCGATATCGGGATATTGTTCGATCGGTAGCGAGCGCAGCGCGCCGAACCCCGCGAGCATGACGACGATTGCCAGCACCCAGGCAAAGATCGGCCGGTCGATGAATATTCGCGACATGAGGGGCTATTTCGCCTTTTCTGTGGCTTGGCCCGTAGCGGGCGCCCCCACCCGCTGCGGACTGCTGGCCGGGACCGGCCGAACGTCGGCGCCGTCGCGAAGATTGCCGACACCCTGGGTGATCACACGGTCGCCAGCGCGCAGCCCGTCAGTGACGATCCAGCTACCGCCAACCGTCCGCGACGTAGCGATTTTGCGGCGCACAGCCTTATTGTCCTTGCCCGCGAGATAGACAAAGGCAGACCCATCGAAATCGCGCTGCACCGCTGGCTGCGGTACCAGGATTGCAGTCGGATCGATCGCCTGGTCGAACATCGCGGTCACGAACATGCCGGGCAGCAACAGGCCATTGGGATTGGGAAAGCGCGCGCGCAAGGTCACGGTGCCGGTCGCCTCGTTCACCGTCATCTCGGAAAATTCGACCGTACCGGCAAAGCCATAGGCGCTGCCGTCTTCGAGCCGCAGGCGCACGGCGGCGCTGCCTTGTGAAATGCCGCCACTGGCGATCGCCTGACGCAGCGTCGTCAGCTCGGCGCTCGATTGCTGCATGTCGACATAAATCGGGTCGATCCGCTGGATCGTGGTCAGCGGAACCGCCTGGCTGGCACTGACCAGCGCGCCGGGGGTCGCGAGGCTGCGGCCGATGCGGCCGCTGATCGGCGCTGTAATCGTCGCATAGCGCAGCGTAATGCGCGCAGTCTCAAGCGCGGCATTGTTCTGGGCGACCCCGGCGCCCGCGCCCCGCCCCCCCGCGCGCGCGGGGGGATAATAAAACTCAGCAAAAGGAAGCGA
>NZ_JAIBES010000008.1 GCF_019459305.1 Sphingopyxis sp.
CCCCCCCCCCCGTGGGGGCGCGGAAGGGGATGGATCGAATCCGTCTCGGTCGTGGATGACCGTCGATTAGTGTGATCACCCCTTTCTTTTCCACCAGACCTGAACGGAAACCAGGGCTTCGGGCCCGGATGACAAGAGTAGGACAGCGGAAAAGATGGACAATCCCATACCCCAAACCATCGACATCGACACCTCAAAAGCGACCCTTGATGTATATGCCCATCCTGCAGGCTGCGAGCGGCAGTTCACCAATACCGCCAAGGGCCACAAGGAGCTGATAGCGTGGCTCGGACAATGGTCGATCGATCGGATCGCCTATGAGGCTACTGGCGAATACCACCGACAGCTCGAGCAGGCTTTGTCGGATCTGCCAAGCGTCAAGCTCAACCCGGCTCGCGCGCGGCGGTTCGCACAAGCGATTGGCACTCTCGCCAAAACGGATAAAATTGATGCGGTAATCCTGGCCCGCATGGCGACGACGCTCCAGCCTCCCGTGCGCCCAGCCAATACGCCCCAGCAGGCCAAGCTCGCCGAATTAATCAGCGCTCGTGATGGCTTGGTCCGCGATAAAATTGCGCTTCAAAATCAAGCGAAGAACCTGACGCTGCCTCTCCTCAAGCGTCAGCACAAAAAGCGTTTGGATCAGATCGAACGGCATATCGAACAGGTTGATGCCGAGCTTGCGGCGATCATTGCGGCTGACTCAGAGTTGGCGCGACGGCACGAAATCATCTCCAGTATTGCCGGGATAGGCACACGCACCGCCGACCAGCTGGTCGCGACCATGCCAGAGTTAGGAGCACTCGATCCCATACAAGCCGCTTCCCTTGCAGGCCTGGCTCCCGTCACCCGACAATCAGGGCAATGGAAAGGGCGCAGCTTCATTCAAGGGGGACGGGCCAACGTAAGACGAGCGCTTTACATGCCGGCCCTCGTTGCCGCCCGCTACAATTCAGATCTCAAGGCAAAATATCAAAGCCTCGTCGCGGCCGGAAAACCGGCAAAGGTCGCTCTAGTCGCCCTTACGCGAAAGCTCATCATAATCGCCAACGCGCTCATCAAAGAAAACCGCCTTTGGGTCGAAAAACGGGCTTGATCACAACGGAAACTAATCGCGCCGCTGGATGCAAGCGGATTCTGCATTGACCGTATGCCGGGCCAGAGTCGTTTTCGCGGTCGGCATGAGCCGCCGCATGTTGGCTCTTCGAGGACGAAACCTTCCTATGTGGACGGCGCACTTGGCGAAGAACCAGTGCATCCCATCAGACGGAATGGTTCAGCCCACGTCCCGGCAGGGACAGAACCGCTAAGCAGCCTCTCGCCGGCGCGTGCTTACGCCGGGGCTCCGGCCGGCCTGTCGAACAGTTCTCCGAATTTCAGCATGGCGTGCAGAATAACGGCCAGTTTGCGGGCAACGGCGACGGCGGCGCGTTTAAAGCCGATCCGCTCCCGCAGCTTGAGGCGCCAGTCGCGCAGGGAAATCTGCGCCGAGCTGCGAGTCAGAATGACAGAGGCCGCTTCGTACAGCAGGCTGCGCACCTGATGATCGCCTCTCCTCGAGATATGGCCGTTATAGTTGACCTGGCCGTAAAATAGGGGCCGCCGCCAACGGTTTTGTTGCGGATAGGGGCTTTCTCCTGGATATTTAATCGCAGTGCGAATTCCGAAAACTCATTTTACCACCTCAAACCTCTGCGATGGGTGCCTAAAAGGAGCGCTTCAATGATGCGCGACCCACGGCAAAAGCTAGGGGCTTCCGCAAATCCGCTTTATCTCCGAACGACAAAGACCGGGTTCGTCCGGCGGAGATGCTGCTCGTTGGTGAAAAACTCTTCGACCTGGTCGTAGAATCCGAACAGCAGATAGCCGCGTTCCTCGAAGTGCGATTTGAAAGTTTCGAGTGGAACATGGCAATTATTTCCAGGGTACATCCCCGCTTCGACTTGGATCGCGGTGATGCGCTTCTCGCGAAGCATTTTTTCGGCGCCCTTTAGAACCTCGAAGTCGTGGCCTTCAGTATCAATCTTCATAAAATCGACATGCCCGACGACGCCGCCCCAATGGTCTACGGTGGAGACCTTGACCTCTTCGTTTCCGGATGGGTCTATCTGAAACATATCTGAAGAACCCTCCGCAGTTTTCATATGAGCGCTGCACGTTTCGGCGCCCAAAGCACACATTTCAGGTCGGAATCGACTAAGCTCGGGTGAGCGCCGATCAAATCGCACGTTCGTGATCAATTGCTGAAAGGTGCTGGCGACGGGTTCAAATGAGTATATCGTCGCGCGTGGAAATTCCTTCAGATACCGCTTTGCCGATTGGCCGATATTGGCGCCGACATCAAAGACAACTTTGGGATCCGGGATGATCAACCGCAAGTCATGGTATAGATCAAATCCTCGCGGCAGGCGCAATGTGGCCTTGGCAATGTTGCGGGCAAATCGGTTGATGGATTGAAGGGTCATTCACGATGACTAGCAAAAAATTCGCGGCCGTGAAGGGCGTTTGTTATGTAGCTATCCTGAGCGGCACAACATCAGGAGGATCGAGCAAGTGGTCAAGAACGTACGGCCAATTAGGTCGAATGGGTTGCTGCCGCGCTTGAACGTCGATTATCGTATGTTGGTATCGGTCGACCTGAGGCTCTTTTGGCAACTTTTAGCATACCCAATTGTGGCCCACCCACTGGCCGGTGCGCGACGATGTCGCGGCCGTGCTCACGGTGCGACTTTTCGAGGTTCTGGCGGCCAGTCCGCAATTGTCGCGTGCCGAGGGGCTGCAGCGCGTGGCGCGGGAGATAAGCGACGATCCGCGCGATGATCCTTACTTCAAAAGGTGGTCACATCCGAGCGCGTGGGCACCCTTTTCCCTGATCGGCGATGCTGGCCGCAACGCCCATGAGACGAGCAGGAACTAGCTGCAACAGCGTGACCCGTCAGCCTGCCATGCGGATAGCCTACCCTGATTCAGCCCGTGCACTTCGATGCTCGGTCTCGCCCTTGGCGCCACTTCTGCGGAGCGCTGCACCATATCTTAACGCGCAGCATGCAATTGTCCTCGCAGCCCCGCCTCTATGCGACCAAGGGAGGCGGGGCGACCAGGCGCTCGGCGACAAGCGGCCGATCCAGATCGGCGCCCGGCCAGGGCAATCGCGAACGACATCGAAGCAGGCGACGACCGTGAGAGTTGGGCGCAGATGGCTGATTTCACGGCGCGGCGGCTGCGGCGCGCGACAGATGATAGCGCGCCATGACCGAGGCCTGCCCGCCCCGCGATCGACGTTTGACCGGTTTCGCACCGGATCTCTTAGGGTTTTGTGACGATCACCTTGAGATAGGTGGCCGGGATCTCCGTCCGGTCAGCACCCGCGCGATTGTGTTGCTCGAAAAGCTGCGCCAAGTCGGCCTCGAGCTCAGCCGTGCGGCCATCCTTCGAAGCGGCGTCGAAGGCGTTCATCGTTGGACCATAATAATGTTTGAAGGTCTCCAGCAACGCGCGCGGGGGAGCGGGGCTGCGAAAGACATAGGTCGCGCGCTCGCAGCCGATGTTCTCGGCGGCCACGCCCGCCGCGGCGAAGCGCTCATAAACATTGTCTTCCACGCCCCAGCTGACGGGGCTGATGAAACCGTCAGGAGGGGGCGGCGTGTAGGCAGCACTCGTTTTCAACAATTGGGCGATCAGCGTCGGATCTCCAGGGATCCAGTTGCCCATGACGATACGTCCGCCCCTGCGGGTCACCCGCACCATTTCTTTGGCCACATCGAACGGGCGCGGCGCGAACATCGCGCCGAAGATGCTCACGACAAGGTCGAAGCTTTCATCCGCCAGCCCGCGAAGGTCGGATGCATCGCCTTCCTGAAACCTGAGCTTCTCCAGTCCTGCCGCAGCCGCGCGCACGTTACCGGCAGCGACAAGATTCGCCGCGATATCGACGCCCAGGACAGTCGCCCCGCGCTGTGCGGCCGGCAAGGCCGTCGTGCCATCGCCGCAGCCCAGGTCGAGTATCTCCATCCCGTCCTTCACGCCGAGGCTTTCGACCAGCTCCTCTCCGGATTCCCGCATCGCCGCGGCAATCCTGGTGAAATCACCCTTTTCCCAAAGCGCCTTGTTCGGATTCATGCGCCTGCTCCCATTTTCCTGCCCAGCCCGCGTCACCACGCTACCACATGCCAGTCCTGCCAATGATTTCCGCAACAGATCTTCTCGTTCGCTTTTGCGCCAGCTGCCAATCGCCAACAGCAGCGGCGCCGCTGCTATCGCTGCCCGTTGCCCGAAGGGCTCTCGCTATCGGCCTATCGGACCGGTTCAGGCGATACCGGCACTAGTGCGGGACGCCGCTGTAAATCCCGATCATCGAAAGCAGCGCGGTCCCTGCCAGCAGCGCCCAAAGCCATGCGCCGTCTTCCGGCTCCGTTTCATGCGGGTCAGTCGGTGGTAGCGGCATTGATCAGCGTGGCCCCATTTGCGGATCTCTCCCCTCGCCTGAACTTCAGCTCATCGCTGGATCAAGCTTTACCCCAATATCGCTGCCGCGTAAATCGAACCCCCATTTGGCGGCGGCCGATCACGGTGTCCCATATTGGACAGGCTGCGTTCGAGCGGAGGTTGACGCCCGAGGCCAATACGGTAAAATTGCCATAACTTTGGCCCTCCTAATTGCCTGGGGGCCGAGGGGGGCTGCATGCAATATGCCGGAAAGGCCGCGTTCCACTGGCGCGGCCTTTTTGCTTCGCCATGACCGACAATCGCGCGAAATATATTGGCACAACAATGGCGAGCAGGCGGGCAGATTTGCGGCTGCGCTGCCGGTTCGCGCCGCGATCGATCGACTGCCAGGCAAGTCAGGCAGCCACGCTAGCCGGGATGCGGACGGTCGCCGCAACCGACGGTCGGCGCCGACCGTCAGAGATTGGCTGGCCACCAGGCCAATCAGGCAATAGAGCGGCGCGTGCCGCGCCGCAGCCTTCGGCGCAGCGCCAGCGTTACGGACGAGCATGGCAAGGAAGATTGCATGAACGAAGAAATCGAATGGTGGGACTATGACAATGCGGCCGAAATGGCTGCCGCCGTAGCTGGCGATATCGGCTTCATCATCGAAAGCGCGATCGACGCGCGCGGCGCCGCGGTGATTGCGCTTGCCGGCGGCAAGACGCCGATCCCGATCTACGAGGCGCTGGCTGCGGCCAAGCTGGAATGGAAGCGCGTGACGATCGTGCCCGGCGATGAGCGCATTGTCCCGCTCAACGACCCGCTCAGCAATGTGTCCATGCTGGCCAAATTTTTCCTGCCGAAAGGCGCGCGCGTAATGCCGATCGTTCCGAACGCTGCCGCAGATTACAAGGCGGCGGGACGGTCCGCAGATGCCCTGATGCAGGATCTGCACTGGCCGCTCGACCTGTGTCTGCTCGGCGTCGGCAGTGACGGTCATGCCGCCTCGATCTTTCCGGGACCGGATTTCGATGAAGCGATGAGCGGCCCCAAGACGCAGCGCGCCCTGGGGGTCATGCCCGATCCGATGCCCGCCGACGCCCCGGTCCCGCGCGTGACCCTCAGCCTCGGCGCAATAGCCGCGGCCAGGGCCCTGCTGATCGCCGTCCGGGGCGACGAGAAGCGCGCCGTGATCCAGAGCGCGATCAATCAGGGCCGCGCCTCGCCCTACCCGATCGGCCGCGTCCTGGCAGAAACCGAACTACCAGTCGACATTCATTGGGCGCCCTAAGGCGATAGCACTGGTAGGGTCGTGCGGCCGCGTCGCGGCCCGGTCGAAAAACGACGCCAGCGACCAAGGCGGTCCGCCTTCGGCGTCAGTTTCCGCCCCATGCCGACCAGTTGTCTGAGCAGCGCGGCAGGCTGTGACAATCATTCATCGCTGTGCCGGAAACTCAAATTTTTCGTCGCTCTGAGGTCTGGCCGCTTCCGATTGGCGAGAAGGAAACCCCGAACGCTATCATGCCCATCTAATTTTAATCGGCGGGCGATCGGGTAGCTTCGGAAGCTTCAATGCGGTCATCGACGTCAGCTCCCGGTCCATGGACGCAGCACGAGATCCTTGTGGACGAGCACGTGCACGGGCGTGCCTGCCCGAATGATGAGCGTGGGCTTGATGTCGAGGCTCCGCCCAACGAGCCTGTCGCCTGCCCTGCTTCCGCTTTGCTGCGCGGAGCCGCGCATTGCGCGCACGAGCTCGCTCTCGTCGTTTCCGGTGCTCAATTCGGTGCCGACACCAAGGAGAGTGGAGAGCGCCACGCCCTTGATCAGTTGCCAGCCGTGCGCATCGACGCGGTCCCTGATCCCGGCAAAGCCGGAGGCATCGCTGGCGGGCGCATCGTCGAGGGTCAGCGATGCGCCATCGGGCCAGATGATCCTTTGCCACACGACGAACGCACGCTGCTGCCCGTAAGCCGTATCGCTCTCATAACGCCCGATCAGCCGCGCCCCCTGCGGTATCAGGAGCGTGCGCCCCGTGACGCTGTCATAGATATTCTCGCTGACCTGGCCGACGACGAGACCGGGCAGATCGCTATTGAGGCCAGTGACCAGGCTTCCCGCGATGACGCTGCCGCTGCTGATAAGCCACGGCGATGCCGCTGCCTCGATACGATGCGGGCTGACGTTCGAACTCGCTGCAATCGTCGGCCCCGGGCCAGCGGCTCGCGCCGATGGCACTTCTGGCTCGGCCAATGGCGGTGAAACTCCGCTTCGCGCGCCACCGGAGGACAATTCCTCGCGTCGCCCGCCAATCGACATCATGACGGCCGACTGGCGCGCCGCCGTCTCCTCGGCCGCTCGCCGCTCACGCTCGGCTTCGAGCGCGGCAGCGCGGTCGTCTGCCGCGAACGCGGGGGGATATTGCCCGTCCATCTTGCGCTGATGCTCAAGGATCGGCCGACCGAGGTCGCCCGGCAGCGGTGGCCCGAGCTTGGGAATCTCGTCATAACGGCCGGGTGTTCCAGCGAGCGCTTCCGGCGTCTTGCCCTGCGCCTTTTCGAACATCTCGTCGCCGCTCGCCGCGAGCCTGAAGGACATGGGCTTGAGCGCGATCCATGTCACGGCCGCAATAGCCAGGGCGCCCACGACCGCCACGCCGATGATGATCTCGCGCCGGAAACGCGCGACCCGGCGCGGCGAACCGCGCAGCACGAGCGTCTCGGGATCGACCTTGGTCGGCGCTGGGTTGATATGCGTATCAGGGCGATCTTCCGCGGCCGCGTCGGCCTCTTCGCCCGTGGTGTCTCGATCTTCCCCGCTCACCGTGCGTCCCCTGCGCGGACGATATGGATAACCGTCTGGCGTTTGGTGCCGTGCCTTAGTTGGGCGCGGTCGAAGATACGGTCGACGACATAATAGCGTCCCGACACACGATAATTGACAAGTTCAGGGCTGCCGCTGTCCCCGGTCACGAACAGCGGCGGCGCCTCGCCCTGCGCCAGGCTCGGCGGAAACTCGATGAAGGTTTGCCGCCCATCGTCGAAGGCGCGCAGCGGACGCCATCGCGCGCGGTCACCGCTGATGCGATAGCCAAAGTTGAACGCCGTGGGATCAACCCCCAAGCGCCCGACCGTCTGCTCGCGCATCGCCGAGGCGGCCCGCTTGATCGCGAGCAGCGCATCGCCAGGATAGGTCCAGCGGATTGCAGCCATTGCGGTGGCCGCCGTACTGGTGAGCGCGAGATGATAGACGCGCCGGTCGGTCGTGATGATGAGGTTGGTGGCGAGCGATGGCGCCAGCGGCTTGATCATGATGTGGATGCGCTGCTGCTCGCCTGCGCCGCTCACCGTATCGCCGACGGTCCAGCGCGCGGTGTCGCCAGCGGCCACCGCGAGCAGCGCTTCGCCGGGCTCGAGCGCGATCGCGGTCACATGGCCGGGCGCGGCGACGAGCCGGTAGATCGCGCCCTCGGTATAGGCATAGGATTGGATCGCACCGCGATAATCTTCGCGCCGCGGTTCCTTGATGGCTGCCGCGCCAGCGGCGCGAACGCGCTCCGCGCTCCCGCCCGGTGCCGCCTGTGCAGGTGGCACCACCGCCGTTCCGGCGGCAAGCAGGCAAATCAGAATCGGCTTCATGGCATTTTCCCTTCGGATGCGGTGGAAATCGGTATGGCGGGCGCCCGCGGCAGCTCCGGCGCGGACCCGGGAAGCGGCGCGGCCTCGCCTTTTTGACCATCGCGCCGTGCCCGCACGGGCTCGGCGGCTTCATATTCTCGGCTCCAGTCGATCGCCTCGACATAGAGGCCGAGCGGGTTCTTGCGCAGAATCTCGGCCGTTCGCGGCGGTTTGACGGCGACGGTCAGGATCGCGGTCCAGCGCGACGTCGAGGCGAGGCTGCCGCGTTCGAATAGGCTCTCGCGCCATTTGACCTGGAACGTCCGGGGCGAGGCCCGCACCACACTGACGATCTCGACCGAAACCGATCGCGCCCCGACCTGCGCGAACGGATCGGCCGACCGGGCATATTGGTTGAGGAAGAGTGCGCCGCGCTCGCCCGCAAAATCATAGGCGGCGAGCCAGTTCTCGCGCATCAACACGGGGTCGAGCGATATGCCGCGCACGTTCGAGATGAACCGGCCCAGCGCCCAGGCGATCTGCGGGTCGGTGGGATTATAGTCGGATGCCGCTGGCGCGACGCTGCGCGCTTCGCCGAGCCGGTCGACTTCCACCACATATGGGGTCACGCGGCTCTGCACCGACTGCCAGACCAGCCCGGCGGCAAGTCCGGTCGAAAGCAGCAGCCCGCCGAACGCCATGATCCGCCAGCCTCGCGCCTGCACGCGCGCGGCGCCGATCCGGTCGTCCCAGGCCTGGGCCGCGCGCTGATAGGGCGTGACCGGCTCGGGGGTGCGGCCGTAACGCTGGATGGGTCGTTTGAATTTCATCGGATCAATCCTCCTTCTCGGCGATGTCGGGACTCGCGCCGCTACCGCCGCGGCTCCCGTCGGAAATCACATGGACCGCCGCCTGGCGCGCTGCGCCGCGGCGCTGGTCAGCCTTGAGACCTGCCGCCCACGCAGGGGCGACGCTCGACGATGTCGCATTTTCAGGCGATGACGGCGGCGCGGCGCGGTCGGTTCGCTTGCCCGCGTTCCAGGCGCCATCGCGCCCGGCGGCCGCCGCCTCGCTGATGCCCAAGCCCGCGCTCGCGCGCCGCGCCGCATTGGCAGCGGCGCCGTGCAGGGCGGTCGCGACCCCGCCGAGACCGGCGCCAACCGACGGCGAGCCCGAGGTTTCCTGGCCGAGCTTGTAGGCGGTGGACGCGGCCGCTCCCATCGACGTCCCGGCGCGGACCGCGCCGAGCGCCGCCCCGCCGCCCGCGCGCGCCGCCGCCAAACCGGCGCCGCCCGCGACGACCATCGTGCCCGCGGCGGCGGCGACCGTGCCGACCGCTGCGCCGGCGCCAAGCTGCGGTGCACCGGCAACAAGGCCGGACGCAATGCCGGGACCGAATATGCCAAGCCCGAGCAACGCGAGTGATCCAAGCGCCAGCGCCATTGCCTCTTCAAGATCGGGCTCGGAGCCGGCGACCGCGCCGAGAAAGTCGGGAAAGAAGCCCGAGCCAATGCCGACGATGACGCCGAGCACCATGACCTTGACGCCCGACGACACGACGCTGCCCAAAACGCGCTCAGCGAGGAAGGCGGTCCGGCCCCACAGGGCGAAAGGAATGAGGGCGAAGCCCGCAAGGCTCACGAGCTTGAATTCGATGATGGTGATGAAGAGCTGGATCGCCAGGATGAAGAAGGCGAGGATGATGATCACCCAGGCGATCAGGAGGACCATGATCTCGAGGAAGTTTTCGAAGAAATCGATCGGTCCGAGCATGTCCTTGATCTGATCGATCAGGGGATGGGCGGCCTCGAATCCTGCCGCGGCGAGGCGTCCGGGTTTCAGAAGATCTTCGGCCGAAATGCTGCCGCCGCCGGCGGTAATGCCCAGTCCTGCGAAGGATCGGAAGATGATATCGGCGATCGTGCCGAAACTGCCGATGATGAAGGCAAAGACACCGACATAGAGGATCTTCTTGAGCAGCTTTGCGATGACGTCATTCTCGCCGCCCATAGCCCAGAACAGACCGGCCAGCGTGATGTCGATGCCGATCAAAATGCTGGTCAGGAAAGCGACATCGCCGCCGAGCAGCCCGAAACCGCTGTCTATGTAGCGAATGAAGGCTTCCATGAAGCGGTCGATGACATTGAGATCGTCCATCGGGCAGGCTTTCAAGAGCGGTGAAGATATCCGCGGGGTCTCGAGGGGGAGCGACCGAGACCCCGCGGCGAACGGCGGGCCAGGAGAGGGGCAGCCACCGCCGTCCGTGTCGAAAATCAGCGGATCGGCGTGTAGGCCTTGCCGTCGCCAAGGAAGCGGCGCGTGCGCTCGCGCGCTTCCGCCGCGCTCTGCGCAGCGCGCGCGCGGTCGAGCATGTCGGCCTCATAGGCGGCCGCCATCATCTGCTGGACCTGCATCTGCTGCTTGGCGGCGAGCGCGAGCAACTGGTTCGTCGCCTGGCTGGCCTGCAGGCTGCCCTCGGCGGCCGAGCTGCGCGCCGCGACCTCGGCCAGCGTTGCCGCGTCGTCCTTGAGGTCAGCGGCGATGCGCGCCTGGACCGCGAGCGTGCGGCGGTACGACGCCATCGCGGTCTCGAGCCGCGCCTTGGCATTGGCGACACTCGCCGAGCGGGTCATGTCGGAGAAATCCTTCGGAAACAGCGCTGCCATGCGCGCGTCGAGCCGGTCGACGCCGAAGTCGATCCCCTCGGCCCGCGCCATCAGGGCGTCGACGCGCGCGAGATTGCCCTTCAGCTTCTCGATCTCGGGGAAATCGAAACGCTTCAAATGCTTGTCCATGTTGGCGAGCATCTTCGCTTCATTCTGTAACTGCTTGATTTGCTGATCGATCTGTTTGAGCGTGCGCGCCGCGGTGAGCAGGTTCTGTGAATAATTGGCGCTGTCGAACACCGGCATTGCGGCGGATGGCACGGCCAGCAGCAGCGCCGGGAGGGCGGCACCGATCGACAACAGGCGGGCAAGCATCTTCATGGCAATTCTCCTTCGGGGGGGATGGATGGGTTGGGCATTTGGGTGCTGGGAAAATCGGCGAGCAGCTCGGCCGCCCAGCCGAGGCCGGCGGCGCGAAGGAAGTGCGCGGCAAAATCGGCGTCGCCATTTGCGGCGAGGATGGCATCGATGCGCGCCTGCGTGACCGGATCGGAGGCGCCGCAAAGCGCGAGCGCGACCGGACCGAGCCCCAGCTCGAACAGCCGGTTGCCGCGCGCCGATTGGAGATAATATTGGCGCTTCGGCGTCGCGCGCGCGACGATCTCGATCTGCGCCGCGTTGAGCCCGAAGGCGGCATAGGCGGCCTGGGCTTGCGGCTCGACCGCCCGGTCGTTCGGCAGCAGGATACGCTGCGGGCAGCTTTCGATGATCGCGGGCGCGATGCTGCTGTTCGAAATGTCGGCAAGGCTCTGCGTCGCGAAGATCACCGCGACATTCTTCTTGCGCAGCACCTTCAACCATTCGCGGATGCGCGCCGCGAAGAGCGGATTGTCGAGAAAGATCCAGGCCTCGTCGAGGATCAGCAAGGTCGGTCGTCCGTCGAAGCGCGTCTCGAGACGGTGGAAGAGGTAAGACAGCACCGGCTCGACCACACTCGCCTGCCCCATCAGCGCTTCGGTCTCGAAACATTCGATCGATCCGAGCGACAGCCCGTCCTCGGCCGCGTCGAGCAGCCGCCCGTGCGGCCCCTCGAGCGTGAACGGCTGAAGCGCGGCTTTCAGCGCGTTCGACTGCAAGAGGAGCGAGAGCCCGGTGAGCGTCCGTTCGGATGCCGGGGCGCTGGCGAGGCTGGTCAGCGCCGACCAGATCGCATCCTTGATATCGGGGGTCACCGCGATACCCTCGTGCGCGACGAGCGCGGCGATCCAGTCGGCCGCCCAGCTGCGCTGCTCGGCGCGGTCGATATGGCGCAGCGGCTGGAAGGCGAGCGGCCTGTCGCCCTCGCCCAGCGCATGGTGGCGTCCGCCCATCGCCAGCACCGCGGCGCGCGCCGAATTGCCCTTGTCGAAGATATAGAGCTGCGCGTCGGCATAACGGCGGAACTGCAGTGCGATCAGGGCAAGCAGGACCGACTTTCCCGCCCCGGTCGGGCCGGCGATCATCATATGGCCGACGTCGCCGACATGCGTCGAAAGTCGAAACGGCGTCGAGCCGCCGGTTTCGGCCATGAGCAGAGGCGGGCCGCCGAGATGGCTGTTCCAGACCGGCCCAGCCCACACCGACGATAGCGGCATCAGGTGCGCGAGATTGAGGCTGTGGACGAGCGGCTGGCGGACGTTGGCGTAAACATGTCCCGGCAGGCTGGAGAGCCACGCCTCGACCGCGTTGACGCTTTCACGGATCGCGGTGAAGCCCAGCGAATGGACGATGCGCTCGGCGGCGCGCAGCTTTTCCTCGGCGCGCGCGCGATGGCGGTCCGACACGGTGATCGTCGTGGTCAGATAGCCGAATGCGACATGATCGCCGCCGAGCGCCTGAAGCGCGGCATCGGCATCGACGACCTTGTTGTCGGCGTCGCTGTCGAGAAGTTGCGCCGGCTGGTTGTACATCACTTCGCGCAGCAGCGCCGAGAGCGACTTGCGCTTGTTGAACCATTGCCGCCGGAGCTTGGTGAGCGCCGCCGTCGCTTCGGCCTTGTCGAGCGCGATGAAGCGCGTCGTCCAGCGATAGGCGAAATCCTGCGAATTGAGCGCGTCGAAAATAGCCGGACGGCTGACCGACGGGAAGCCGAGGACCGTCAGCGTGCGCAGATAGCGATCGCCGAGCATCGGTTCGAGCCCGCCGGTGAGCGGGGTGTCGGCAAGCAGCGCGTCGAGATACATCGGGGTCGCAGGAACGTGGACGCCGTGGCGATGCGGCGAGATCGCGCGGTGGAGATAAGTCAGCGTCTCGCTGTCCCCCAGCGCCTGCACCTCGGGCATGAACGTCGCCATCAGGTCGATCGCACGCAGGCTCTCCGCCTCGAACTGCGCCAGCGTCTTGCGCCAGTCGCGGGTGCCCCTGGCCGCATCGGGCCGCTCGATCAGCGCGCGACCGGCACTGTCGGCCTGGTCGGCAGGCGGCATCCAGACGAGGGTCAGATGGAACAGGCTCTCGAAGTGCTGGCGCTCGCGATCCTCGAACGCCGCGCGCCGTTCGGCATCGACAAGCCATGACGCCGCGTCGGGGAAGCAGCTTTCGGGATAGCCCCCCGCGGCGACACGCTCGGCCTCGAAGAAGAGCGCCCAGCCCGATCCGAAGCGCCGGAGCATATTGTTCGCGCGCGCGCAGGCAGCGACAAGCTCGGCCTCGGTCGCGCTGTCGAGATCGGGGCCGCGAAAGGCGATGGACCGCATGAAGCTGCCGTCCTTGTTGAGGACGATCCCCGGCGCAACGAGCGCCGCCCAGGGCAGATGATCGGCAAGCTGGTCGGCGCGCCGCTTATATTCGGCGAGGTTCAGCACGACAGTTCGCCTTTTTGCCGCAGGTGGCGCGCCAGCACCGGCGCGAAATCGGGATCGCGCTTCGCGGCAAACACCATCAGCGTGTGCCCGAGCGCCCACAGGATGAGCCCGGCGACCCATTGCTGGAGCCCGAGCCCCATCGCGGCTGCGATCGTACCGTTGACGATCGCAAGCCCCCGCGGCGCGCCGCCGAGCAGGATCGGATCGGCGAGCGAGCGGTGAATCGGCGCCTCATAGCCTGCCAAATGGCTCATGCAACGAGCGCCCCGCCGCCGAAGCTGAAGAAGGACAGGAAAAAGCTCGACGCGGCAAAGGCGATCGAGAGACCGAAGACGATCTGGATCAGCCGCCGGAAGCCGCCCGACGTCTCGCCGAATGCCAGGGTCAAACCCGTGGTGATGATGATGATCACCGCGATGATCTTGGCCACCGGCCCCTGCACCGATTCGAGGACTTGCTGGAGCGGCGCCTCCCACGGCATTCCCGATCCGGCGGCGAGCGCGCTCCCACACGCAGCGCCGACGGACAAAAGCACGGCTAGCGGCAAAGCCACGGGCGATTGTTTTAACGATATCAGACGCATCGAGTATCTCCTTCAGTCTGGGTCTTGGGGATGGATGGGGAGTTCGTTGAGCACATAATCGCCGCTCGGGCCGACGCCCTCGACGCGCGCGATCGTCGCGATGCGGCGCGCGGCGCCGCGCCCGGCGATGAAGACGATGAGGTCGATCGCCTCGGCGATCAGGCGGCGCGGCACGGAGACCACGCTCTCCTGGACAAGCTGCTCGATCCGGGTGAGCGCGGAGGCGGCGCCGTTGGCATGGACGGTCGCGATGCCGCCGGGATGACCCGTGTTCCAGGCCTTGAGCATGTCGAGCGCCTCGGCGCCGCGGACCTCGCCGACGATGATGCGATCGGGACGCAGCCGCAGCGTCGAGCGCACGAGATCGGCCATCGACACCGCACCGGCCCGCGTGCGCAGCTCGACGCGATCAGGCGCCGGGCATTGGAGTTCGCGCGTATCCTCGATCAGGATCACGCGCTCGTCGAGGCTCGCCATCTCGGCGAGCAGCGCGTTGGCGAGCGTCGTCTTGCCCGAGCTGGTGCCACCGGCAACGAGGATGTTGAGCCGTTCGGTGACGCCAAGCGACAGAAGGCGCGCGGCCTCGCCGCTTGCGATGCCGGCGCTGACATAATCCATCAGCGTGTAGACCCGGGCTGCCGGTTTGCGGATCGAGAAGCAGGGCGCGAGACTGACCGGCGGCAGCAGGCCTTCGAAACGTTCGCCTGCCCCCTCGCCATGCGGTGGCAGTTCGGCGGACACGATCGGCGCGGCCGCATGAACCTCGGTGCGGGCATGGGATGCGACGAGGCGGATGATGCGCTCGACCTGGTCGTGCGCCATGCGCACGCCGGTGTCGACGCGGCCTTCGCCGAGCACATCGACGCGGAGCGCGCCATCGGGATTGACCATCACCTCGACGACATGGGCGTTCGCCAGCGCCGCCTCGATCGCGGGGCCCATCGCGGTGCGCAGCATCGCGCGCCGCCGGTCGGCGGAGACGGCCAAGCTCACGACCCGCTCCTTGTTCCGAAACTGCCGCGACCGGCGCGGAACGCCTCGGCGACCTTCATCGTGAACCATTCGAAGCGCTCGCGGCCCTGCGCGCGCCCGGCATCGTCGCCTTCGGCGAGCGGGGGGACAGAAGTGAGGAGATAGCGCGCGAGCAGCGCGAGGATTTCGATCTCGATCTGGCTGTTGCGCTCGATCCGGGCGAGCGCGCGCGTCATGGTGTCGAGCCGCGGGCCGAACCGCTCCTGCAATTCGCTTATCCCCTTGCGCGACAGCCAGGCATCGAGCGCCTCGGCGAGGATCGACGACCTGGTGACGCCGGGCCTGGCGGCGAGCGCCGCCAGCCGCTCGCTCAGCTCGCGCGGGATGAAAAGCTGGTGGCGCACCAGTCCGCCGCGCCTGCTCACAGCCCAAGCCCCAGCTGCTCGCCGACCGCTTCTTCCATGGCGTGGCCGACGACGGCTGGCGCTAGCGGACGCGCCCGGTCCATCAGCTTCTTGTCGATCGCGGGATCGACATCGTCCTCGATGCCGAGCGGATTGGTAGGGCGCTGGGCGGCAGGCGGCGGCGGAGCGGCGTCGGCAAGCTCGGGTTCACGCGCCTGCTGCGCGCCGCCATCTTCCGGACCAGGTTCATCCGCCGCCGCAGCTGGCTCCTCCGGCAGCATGGCCGCCGCGGCGCCGCGCCAATCGTCCCCGCGCTCGGCAGGCCGGTCGGCATAGCCGGTGTCGCTCAGCGCGGGCGGCGGCCCGAGCCGCGCCTGAAAGTTCGCGTCGTCATAGTAGCGCAGCTTCTTCGCCCGGATCGGGGCAAGTCCCGCGACCAGCACGAGCTCGTCGCTCGGCGGTAGCTGCATCACTTCGCCGGGCGTCAGCAACGCGCGCGCGGTTTCCTGGCGACTGACCATGACGTGCGCGAGCCAGGGCGCGAGCCGGTGTCCGGCATAGTTGCGCATCGCGCGCTGCTCGGTCGCGGTGCCGAGCGCGTCGGAAATGCGCTTGGCGGTCCGCTCGTCGTTGGTCGCAAAGGCAACGCGCACGTGACAATTGTCGAGGATGGCGTTGTTCTCGCCATAGGCTTTCGAAATCTGGTTGAGCGACTGGGCGATGAGGAAGGCGCGGATGCCGTATCCCGCCATGAAGGCGAGCGCGGTCTCGAAAAAGTCGAGACGGCCGAGCGCCGGGAACTCGTCGAGCATGAGGAGCAGCTGATGGCGACGCACCGTCGATTGCTGGACTTCGAGTTTCTCGGTGAGGCGGCGGCCGATCTGGTTGAGGATCAGCCGGACCAGCGGCTTGGTGCGCGAGATGTCCGAAGGCGGGATGACGAGATAGATCGAGAGCGGGCGTTCGGCGGTCACGAGATCGGCAATGCGCCAGTCGCAGCCGGAGGTGACCGCGGCCACGGTCGGATCGCGGTAGAGCCCCAAAAATGACATCGCGGTCGACAGCACGCCCGAGCGCTCATTCTCGCTCTTGTTGAGCAGCTCGCGTGCCGCCGACGCCACAACCGGGTGGACGCGGACTGCGTCGGCGGTTCCGAGGTGGTTGGTGCGCATCATCGCGACAAGGGTCGCGGCGAAGCTGCGCGACGGGTCGGAGAGAAAGGTCGCGACGCGCGCGAGCGTCTTTTCTTCCTCGGCATAGAGAATGTGGAGAATCGCGCCGACGAGGAGGGCGTGCGACGTTTTCTCCCAGTGATTCCGCCGCTCGAGCGCGCCTTCAGGGTCGACGAGGATATCGGCGATATTCTGGGCGTCACGAACCTCGCACGCGCCTTTGCGCACTTCGAGCAGCGGATTGTAGCGCGCCGAGCGGATGTCGGTCGGGTCGAAATAGAGACAGTGCGAGAAGCGCGAGCGCCAGGCCGCGGTAAGCTGCCAATTCTCGCCCTTGATGTCGTGGATGACGGTGGAGCCAGTCCAGCTCAGCAAGGTCGGAACAACCAGCCCCACCCCCTTCCCGCTTCGCGTCGGCGCGAAGGCCATGACATGCTCGGGACCGTCGTGGCGCAGATAGCGACCGCCGAGCGAACCCAGAAAGACGCCGGCATCGCCGCGCAGGCCCGCGGCATCGACCTCCCGCTCCTTGGCCCAGCGCGCCGCGCCGTAGGTCGTGACCTGCCCCTTCTGGCGCGCGCGCCAGAGCGAGCCGCCGATCGCCGCGCCGCAGCCGATGAAACCGCTGGTCGCCGCGAGCGCGCCGGCCTTGTCGAAGACATGCGGCGCATAGGCCTCATAATGGTACCACCATGCGAAGAGCGCCCAAGGGCGATAGACGGGAAACGCGCCGACGGCGAACCAGGGCGCGCCGAGCTCGCGCTGATAGCCGAGCATGGCCGCCGCCCATTGCGTGGCGGCCCAGACGCCGAGGATGACGATCGCGAACACGATCAATATCTGGCCGATGAGCAATTTGGTCGGGGTCATAATGGGCTCCCGCCCGGACACTGCGTCCGGGTCCGAGCCCTCAAATTCCCATCTAGACTTGCCGGAGGACAGTCGCTGTCGGGGTCGGTGAGCCGGCTATTCGAGCTGCTTCGAAGCCGCCGCCGCAGCAGCATCGTACCCCGCTCGCCCGACCAATCAGTCGCGTCCGGACCCGCACTGTGTAAATTCCTCACGGAGCATCCGGAAATCGATATTACGCTCGAACTCGACGATCAGTTTGTCGACGCCGCGGCCGATGGGTTCGATGCCGTGCTGCGGCATGGCTCAGTCAGCGACACGCGGCTGATCGCCAAACGCCTCGCCACAAGTCGGCGTCTGCTCGTCGCCTCGCCGGGCTATTTGCTGGAACATGGCCAACCAACTTCGCTGGCCGAACTAGCTCACCATCGGGGCATTTTATATTCCAATCGCGAAAGTGACTGGCGCTTCGACAGCCTCACCGGGTGGTCGGTAGTTAGGCCAACACCCGCGCTACGCGTTAACAACGGCATGATCATGAAAGACGCGGCGCTCGCCGGGATCGGGATCGCGCTGTTGCCGACCTTCTTCGTGCACGACAGCATTGCCAGCGGCGAGCTGGCCGAAGTGGATATCAGCGCCCGAGCAGAAGGAGCCGAGCTGTTTATCACCTACCCTCGCGATCATGGCGCATCGGCTAAGATTATTGCCCTTGCTGAAAGTTTACGACGAAGTTTTGGAGACCCGCCCTATTGGGACAAGCTTTTCGCGGTTTGAGGCAACGTCTGGCCGTTTTAAGACGTTCCGCTCTCAGGGCCAAATCAGGTTGATGTAGCTTACGGGCGTGATGGTCGCCATCGCACCCAAGTTCACCTTTACGGGCCCGTTAATTTACGGGCCCGTTAAAACGCAACGCATTTGTTGCGTGTTCTATGCTACAAATCGCCAACGCGACCATAATCAGCATGTGGGCTTTTCTGGTACTGGTGACGCCGCCCGCGCGCTGGCGCTCGCATCGGCAACGTCGATCGCGGTGCCTGCCACGGAGTTGGCCACTGCGCCGCCGGTTCCTGTTTGACCAGCCACGATATTGAGGAGCCCGGAATTGCGCGCCGCGCGCAATATCCCGCCTAGGCCGCCACGCTTCTTCTTTTCCTTCTTTTCCACGCTGCACGACGCGTCGGCGGGGACGACGACGGCCGTTTCGACCATCTTGTCATCCTGCTTGGGCTTGGGCTTGGCCGCAGAGGCCGAGGTATCCATGCCCAGCACCAGAACGGGCATGAGCGCCCACACCATCGGTTTCATCATACGTCCTTTGTCGTTAGGTTAGCGACCCCGGCAGCACATCGATTGGCGACCCTGCGCTCACCGGAGTCGCCATGATCGTGCCGCCGAGGGACGAAAACACAGAGCGTTCCGCGACAAATGATTGAATGAGCGCGACGAGCGCGCGCGGCGCGGCGGGCTTATGTCGTGGCCGCCGGGACAGGCCTCTATCGGCTGCCTAGCGCTGAATTTCCAGCGGAAGGTGGATCGTCGATCGAAAGCCGCGTTCGGCTGGCTCCGCCTCGAGCTTTGCGGCGTCGCCATAGCGCAGCAAGAGGCGCGATTTCGTGTTCGACAGTCCAATACCGCCCCTGCCAGCATCACTCCTGGCCGTCGATACGCCGGTTCCGTTATCCTCGACCGAAACAACCAACGTATCCGCCTCTTGCCGTGCCGATACCGACAGCGTGATCGTTTCGGTCGAGTGGGTCACCGCATGTTTGATGGCATTTTCGACCAGCGGTTGCAGAATGAAGTTCGGCACCAGCGCATCCTCAAGGTCGACCGGCAACGTCAGCGAAACCCGCAAACGATCGTCAAAACGGAAGCATTCGATCGCCAGATAGGTATCGACGATGTCGAATTCGTCGCTGAGCAGATTGTCATGGCTCTGCCCCGAATCGGCGACATCGCCCAGGAACCGCGCGAGCTTCTCCACCGTCTGATTGGCCGCATCATGCTGCCCTTCGACAATCATCGTCGAGACCGCGCCGAGCGTATTGCACATGAAATGGGGATTGAGCTGAAGCCGCAGAAGCGAGAGTTCCGCCGACGTCGCCTTGCGCTCCGCATCAGCGGCGCGCGCAAGTTGCGCATTGGCATCGGCCTCAGCCACAAGTTGCAGGCGCTCGCGTTTTCGGGCCTCTTCATTGTGGAGGAGCGCCATCATCGCCGCCGCCCACAGGCAGAAGGGCACGAACCAGAATAATCCGCCCGAGAGAATATTGGGCCCGGTGACCGCCGTCGCGACGGTAAGCTGCGCAGCGTCCGGGCCAAAAACCGTTCGGATCAGCTGGAATCCGACGTCAAAGACAAACACAAAGACGAATATTGTCGCGATCACCGCGATCGCCTGTTGCTTGATCGGCAAGCGCATCAGCCGGGCGAGAATATGAAAGACCCCCAGCCCGGTCACCGTCGCATAGACGATGGTGGTGGCGTCCAGAGGGACGTTGATCCAGCCATATTGATATCCGCGCAAAACAGCGCTGACTGACGTCACCAGAACGAAACTGACCCAATAGAGCATCGCGATGGGCACGATGCCGAGATTCATCGAGACGCGTGATCCGCCCCACCCTATCTTCACCATGTCGCGGACTTTCCTTCCTAGCGCGTTCGCTTTGTTGGCACGCTCACGGTCTTATCCCGATTTCCCTGCTCATCGCGACGATGCCCACCTCGCGATAGTGGACCAGGGCGTCCAAGGGGAATAGTGGATTTTGCTTGAGGATTATTTTGCCAGTTCGTCGAGACGTCGACGCCGACTCACTCGTCGATTCAAACCGTGCAATCGTCGCAGCAGACCACCCAAAGCCACAAAATATGGCAACAGCGTCCGCAGGTGCATGGATACTCCATGGATCTGGGAAACCGTTTCCAGAACATCCTCGCTCTGGGTTGCGGCGGGGCGGCCTTTACCCCCAATGGTCGCCCCACCCCCTCGCCGCACCATGCGAGGGGGGGAATACGGCAGGCGCTTCGTCAGAGGGACCACTGAGCAATATTAGACACGAGCGCCGAAGCCGCGTTATTGCGACGCGGTGTGCGGCGCGCTGCTGGCGCTGGCGGCACATTTGTCGGCGTGAAGGGTCCCGACATGCTGCATCCGCTGCGCCATGACGGTCTGCTGTTCGATCACCGGCTGGAGCGCACTCATCATCGCCGCAGCGCGCTCGCCGTTCCCCATGTCCGGAGAGGTCGCCGCACCCATTCCCATGCTGATCAAACCGCCCGCGCCGGGGATCAGCGTGCTGGCCAGACCCGAGAGCGCCTGTTTCGCAAGATTGCCAGCCGACTGCTTCGCCAGCATACCGGTGGTCTGCTGCTTGGCGATCGTTTCAACCTTCTTCGTCATGCCGAGCAGCTCGCCCTCAAGCGCGCTCATCTCTGTTCGCAACTGATCGCACGTCAGCGCTTGGTCGCCGGGCTTGGCGCCATCGCTGGAGGTGGCGTCGGCATCTTGCCAAGCCATTGCGGGCGCTACTGCGGTCAACGCCACAGCGGCAAGAATCGACATTGTTGCAGTTCTGAACATCATTCTCTTCCTCATATTCTCTCGGTGATTGGCACCGGGGCGTGGGAAACGGGGGCGAAGGGTTTCGCGGAATGCGGGCTTCGGCACGCTTAACGTCCACCCCCGGCGCAGCGCCGCTGATAAAGGCCGTGCAGATAATCCATGCGGTCGAGCGCGAAATCGAACTGCGTCTGGAGCGGCGCATAAGCCCGCTTGAGATCTTCGCTGGCGCTTTTGAGATGCGCCATCGATCCGGCGCCTGAGACGACCTTCGAGATAGGTGCCGGCACCTGCAACATCACCGAAAGAAGACCCACGGCGTGCATGGCGGCCGCGATCGCTTCGGTTTCCGCGCTAGGGTTCACCTCGACCTTATTCATGGCGTCCTGAAGCACATCAAGCTCGTCGTTCCTGAATTTTACTTCCGAAAGGATGTTCGGGCAGGTGAGCGCGGCGTCGGTGGGAAACGCCACCTGGATTTGCGGCACCGCGCCCTGCGCTACCCCGGTTGCCGACGCGATCGCGACCAACGCGAAAGCCGCGTGTCCGGCGAATTTGGCAAGGGACACTAGGCGAAGCATGAGGCGATCCTTTGCTCTTTGGGATTGGTATGCAGGCGGGATGGCCCGGGCCATCCCGCCAGCCGGCCTGTTCAGAAAAGGATCGAAGCGCCGATTGCGACCGACGAACGCTTCGTGTTGCTGAATTCGCCGGTATAACCGACGCGGACTTGGACATTCTCGCTCAGGCGTGCGCCGACACCAAGGCCGAGGCGGCCAACGGTCTTGTCACGCTCGACACCGTTCACGATAATCGGTGCACCGGGCGCGCCGTCAAAACGGCCGGTGACGAGAATGTCGGCATTGTTGAGCATCTGGCGAACGCCAACCTCTGCGTAAGGCATCAACGTTGCGCCACCCAACTCGACCGTGCCCGAGAACACCACGCCGGCGTCGGCGAGCCACGCGCTGTTGTGATCGCCGGCCACGGCCAGATCAAACGCGTCCGCACCTTGCTCGACGACAGCACCGCGGGTGGTGCTGATATACGAGAGGCCGAGCTTCGGCGTCATGGTGAGGTCACCGATCTGGGCCGAATAGTCGACGCTGACGTCCGCAACCCAGCTTTTCAGACCATAGTCACTCTGTGCCTGGGTGCGCGACGCCATCAGGTTGCGGCGCGTCTCGGCGTCGAGGTCGCTATACGAGACCATGGCATGGACCCGGAGGTTGCCGATCGCGGCATCGGCGAAGACGCCGCCGAGGAAGCCCTCGGCCTTGGTCGTCGCGTCGAGGCCGACGAGCCGCTGATCGGTGTCGCTGCGCCCGATGAACGCGCCTACGCGCGCCTGACCGTCCGCCATGCCGTAACCGACCCCGCCCAACATACCGTTGGTTCGCAGGTCGGCTCGGCTGGTGCCGGTATCCGCCTGACCGCGGATGTCGCTGCCGCCGGTCAGCCCGTGTGCGAAGCCGTAGAGGCCGTTGGCCTTGGGCGCCGTCAGCTGGAACGTGCGACCGACGTCGATCAGCTGGAGTCCGTTCTCCATGCTCGTCTGCATCGCCGAGCCATAGGCTTCGGGCGTCAGTTGCGCGAAGGCACGCTGGTTGATCGTTCCGTCGGCGGCCGTAAGCGCATTGAGCGCCGCGGTATAGGCCTGCACCCCATAGCTGGCGCGCAGCACCTGGTTCGAATAAGCGACGCTGGCCTGAACATTGGTCGGGAAAGCGCTGCTGTTGTTGAACTCGCTGCGGATCTGGATGCGGTTGCCGTTCTGAACCACGAAGCCGAACACCGTCGCCGACTTGTTGATCGTTGTGAAGCGGCCATTGATCGCGTCCGCGACGACGATGTCGAGCACCGCGCCCGGCAAATTGCCAAGCGCCCCGGTGATGTCCATCGTCGCACCCGCATCGATGGTCAGCGTGCCGTTGATATTAAGCAAGTCGGTGCCGCCGGTCGGCGTCAGTTCGATCAGCAAGTTCGAGCCAGAGCGCATCGTGACGTCGCCATCGACCGTCATCGTTCCCGGCGAAGCGCCCGGCGAGAGCGTGCCGAACACGTTGATATCGCCATTGACGATCCCGGCCGACCCAAAGATTCCGCCCTGGGTCACGGTGATCAGGTCGGCGGTCAGGATCGATCCTGCCTGACCGATCAGGCGGCCGCCGATGGTGACGTTATCCCACTCCGAGGTGCCGGTGAGGCTGACCACGCCGCGATTCACACCGAGATTTTCGAAGCTGTCGAACAGGTTGCCCGCGAGCACGAACGGCGCAGCATAGGTGGCGTCGGTATCGAACACCACGGTATCGCTGCCGTCGCCGCCCTGAACCGAACCGCTGATACCGGTGAGCGAGTTGATCACAAGACGATCATCGCCGGCGCCAAGATCGACGTTGCCCGCGATGCTGCCAAACACTTCAAGCGTATCGGCATTGGCGCCGCCAGTGACGTCGGCGGTCAGGGTATTGCCCGCATCGACGCGCGCCGTTCCGCCGTCGAGCCCGACGCCGCCCGTGAAGGTCGCGTCGCGATCGATGCGCAGCAGGCCATTGCCCGACGCTTCGAGACGTTCGAAGTTCGTCGCCTGAACCAGGCTGAGCAGGCGTGCAAACTGCGGCCCCTGGACGAGCGCCAGCGTGTCGTTGCCGGCGCCGCCGTCGATCGTTCCGCTGACTTCTGCACCATCGCGGATGGTGAAGCGGTTGTCGGCGCCGTCGAACACGATGCCGTCGGCGACGCCGAGCTGCGAATTGGAGCCCAGTTCCAGATTGCCGCCATTCACCGCGAGACTGTCAAAGCTATAAGAGCCACCCGTCAGCGCCAGCGTGCCGACGCCGTTTGAGATCAGGTTTTCGAAGTTGCGGATCTGGGCCGTAACCACGGTGCGCTGGTCAGCGGCGCCGGTCTCGATTTCGAGAAGGTCGTCGCCCGCGCCGCCATCGACGAAGCCCTGCAACGTCGCGCCCGCGGTCAACGCGAGTTCGTTGTCGGTGTCGCCCTCGAACGTGATCGACTGATCAGCGCCGATCGCGACCGTGACCGTCAACCGCACGCCGTCGGCGGCGGTGACGCGAACGGTTTCAAACTCGTTCATGCCGCCGATCTGCGAATCGCCACCCAACGTCAGGTTGAGGCGGTCGTTATCTGCGCTGCCATCGGCATTCTCACCGCCGACCAAGTTGCCCGACAACGTGCCGTCGAGGTTTAGGTTGAGCGTGTCGTCGCCGCCGCCCAGATCGACGCCGCCGGTCAGGGTCGATCCGATCGTCACTTCCTGTGCGCTGTCGTCGCCGATGATCGTGCCGATCGAGCCGCCGAGATCTTCGGTGATCGAGAGGTTGGCGCCTTCGAGCAGCTCGAAATTCTCGTACCGCTGTCCTGCCGCAAGCGCGATTTCCAGCGTTCCGGCGCCATAGACGCCGATTGAGTTGAAGTTGGCGACATTGCCCGGGATCGATCCGTCCAGCCCGCCGAGGCGGAAGATGAACGTATTGTCGCCCGTACCGCCGTCGATCGTGCCGGTGACAACGCCGCCGTCGCGAGCGATATAGCGGTCATCGCCCGCGCCGAGATCGACATTGCCTTCGATCCGGCCGCGGTTGTCGACGGTGTCGTTGCCGCCGCCGAGCGCCACATTGCCCTGGACCGTGCCCTGAACATTCAGCGTGTCATCGCTGGCCGCCGCCGTCGGATCGGCCACGTCGCGGCCAATGACATCGGCCGTCAGCGTGCTGCCTGCATCGACGACGAGGTTTCCGCCTTCCAGCACGACTTCATCGAAAGCCGCCAGATTCTGATCGATGTGGAACTCGCCCACGCCAAGCACCGCCATCTGTTCAAAGCCGGTCAGCGTCGACAAACCAAAGGCGCTGAGGCGACTGATTTGTCCGCCCGCCTGTTGGAAGGCCAGCACGTCGCGGTCGCCGGCGCTCTCGCCGGCATCGACTGCGCCCGTGATCCGCGAGCCCGCGCTCAGCGTCAGTCGATCGTCGAACGCGTCGGTGAAAGTCACGTTCGCGGTCAGATGCGTATCGGTCCCGAGTTCGAGATTGCCGCCCTCGAGGACATTGACCCCGTTCGCGAAGCTGTAATCGCCACCGGCGAGCGCCAGCGTACCGTCGCCTTCGACGTCGAGCGTTTCAAAGCCGTTGATCTGCGCGGAAATCAGCGTGCGGCTGTCGGGTGCGTCGGTTGCGACCGTTATCCGGTCGATGCCCGCGCCGCCATTGACAGTGCCCCCAAAATCGGCACCCGATGCGACCACCAAGTGATTGTCGCCGGCGCCGAAGTTGAGCGTCTGGCCCGTGGCAAAGTCGCCGTCGAGGATCAAATCGGCAGTGCCGTCGACGTTGATCGTTTCGAAACCAGAAGCGCCGCTGCCAAACGTCGTGGTGCCGATGATGTTGAGGTTGAGCACATCATTGTCGAGGCCGTCGGCATCTTCACCGCCGTCGAGCACGCTGCTGAGCACGCCTTGGAACCCGTTCATCGTCAACGTGTCGCTGCCGCCGCCGAGCGAAACGCCGCCGGTCAGATTGCCGTTGATCGTCACATTCTGGTCGGTGTCATCGCCGGTGATGCGGCCCACCGTCACGCCGTCGGCAATGGTGAGGTCAAGATCGGCGCCGTTGATCAGCGAGATCGCGTCATAGCTCTGCCCGAGCCCGAGCGTCAGGCGGTGGTCGCCCGACACCTGGATCGTTTCGAAATTGACGGCATTGTTGACGATAGCGGGGACCGCATTCATGTCCTGCGTCAGTTCGAAGCCGATGATGTCGTTGTCGAGACCATTGGCGTCTTCGCCGCCGTCGACGATCCCGCCGATCGTGCTGCCGCTGCCGAGCAGTAGCGTGTCGTTGCCGGTGCCGAGTTCCAGATCGCCGCCGATACCGCCGCTGTTGCCCATTTCCACGCGGTCGTTGCCGCCGCCGAGCCGGACCGAGTCGTTGATCGTGCCGTCGACGATCAACCGCTCGACTTCGTCCGAGCCGTCGAAGGTGCGATCGCCAGTCGTCCGCACGGTTTCACCCGCTCGCACGCGCAGGGCGACGCCGCGGATATCGAGCGACACGGTGTCGAACGAACCGAGGATATTGACGATCCCGCTGCCCTCGACCTCGCGAAAGATATTCTCGAACCCGCTGTGCTGCGCCGCGCTGATCGTCTGTTCGGCGACCGAAAGATCGACCGCGATCGTGTCTTCATCGCCCAGCCCGCCGGCGACGTTGCCGGTGATCGTGCCGCCCGCCAGGAACACGGTGTCGTCGCCGTTGCCGAGCCGCAAGTCACCCTCAAGCCGCGAGGTGCCGCGCGCCTCGAACCGGTCATTTTCCGAACCGAGATCGACATTGCCCTGAATCAGGCCCGCGCCCTCGTTGACGATCAGGTCGCGTGTGCCATCGGTATGGATCGCACTGGCGACGGTGCCGGTGAAGAATGTGTTGCCGGCCGCGCGCAACGCCGTGCCAGTCGTATCGGCGCCGCTTCCGATGACGCGGCCACTGTTCGTGAAGGTGAAGTTCGAAATGCCGACACCGTCGGCCGCCACCGCCACCGAACGCGCCTGCGTCGCCGAAATGACGCCGTTCGCTCCATTGGTGATGTTCGCCGAGCCTCCGCTGTTCAGGTTCACGGCCATGCCCGCGCTGAGCGCCACGTTCCCGGCGTTTTCAACGCCAGCCCCCGTCGACTCGATCGTGCCTGTATTCGTCAAAGTCGCCTGCGGAGCGGTGAGCCCCAAACCGGCGCTACTTGCTCCAAGGCCACGCAGAACGCCCGAATTGGTCGCCGTCAGCGCCGCGCCGCGAAACGCCAATCCGAAATCGCGCCCTTCGAACAAGCCGCTGTTGTCGACGTTGCCCTGGCCGCGCTGACCCAACATAATCTCGGCGCCCGACTCCCCACCGACGATCTGTCCAGAATTGGTGAAGTTGAGGTTGCCGGGAAGGGTCGTGGAGTCACCTTCGACCTCCAAATACAATCCGTCCCCGCCCACGCTGCGGATCGTGCCGCTGTTATCGAAGACGAACGCCTCGGGCTTGGCGTCCGCTTGAATTTGAACCGCTTCGTTAAATTGCGTAGCGATTAACGTGCCGTGGTTTGTGAATGACGCGAGACCGTCGCCGTCCGAATGGAATGCTTTGTTATCAACGCTCACCACCGCTCCGGTATCGTTGATGAAATCAAGCCCGGTCGCCGAATCGTGGATGACAATCCCGATTTCGTTTCCAAGCGTGATGTCCGCCTGGTTCACGACGGTGCCATTGCCGAGCACGGTCAGACCGTTCGCCAGAACCTCGTCGCTGGTGAAGGTCGCGGTCACGTCGGCGCCGAAGGCTTCGATGCCATGGCGTTCGAAACCGATCGTCTGCGCCGTCCCCAGGACATTCGACGCGGTATAGGTGCCGCTGGCCGACAGCGAGCGCCCATAGGCGTCATGGTCGCCGACGCCGCCGTCGATCTGGCCAGTGACCGTGCCGCCAGCAGTCAGGAAAACGTCTGCGGCTCTGGCTTCTGTGTTGAAAATCGTGCTGCCGCCCAGCGTGACGTCGCCGTTGATCGTTCCGGCGTTGACGACGACGTCAACGCCGTCGCCGCCTTCATAGGCGATAGTATAGCCGAGGTTGTCGCCATTGGTGTTGGTGATGATGCCTTGGACGGTGCCATTCGCATTGTTGCGCAAAGTCGACGGCCCGTTCACGCTGCGCGAGGTTATCGCGGCGTAGGTTTCGGCCTGACCGACCGCCTTGTCGCTTTGAATCAAGCCGTCGTTGATGATCGTCCCGCCGCGGCCTTCGACCACCACGGCATTACCGTGCATCGCAATGCGGCCAAAGCTGGTGGCGCTGGTGCGCGCATTGTGGAACGTGCCTTCGCCGGTCACTAACACACCCGTCGCGACTTCGTCGGGCGTCGTTCCGGGACCCCCGACGTCGCCCTGTTCGACAATATTGCCGTAATTAGTAACGCGCCCGTCGCGAGACAGCCAGACGAGGGTGGCATCCTGGACGTCAAGCGACGTGCTGTCCTTTGCCCGCAGCTCGGACAATGCGTCGATCGTGACCTCTTGATCCGTTGTATAAAGTGCAACGCCGCGACGAACATCGATTCGCGCGCCGATCATGTTGAATATGCCGGCGCCTGTTACATCGACGTGAACATCCGCATCATTTCCGTTGATCGAACCGCGAAGATTCAGCGTCAACCGACCCTGTTCGCCGTAAACGTCGCGCGCGGTGCTGCCTTGCTCGACAAGGATCGCAGCCGTAGAGCCAGTGGGCGCATTCGATGCGTTCAGGTTAATCGTGCCGTTGCCCCCAAGGCGCAGCGTCTGGTCATATGTCGTCCCGTCGGCGACATTCAAGGTCAGCTCGGAATCTGCGCCATAAGCCTCATAAACAAGCCCGCCGTTGAAACCTGCGACCGACACATCATCCGCAAGCAGCGTGCGCGTTCGCGTTCCTGACGAGGCGAGCCAGAGGGTGTCGACGCCTCCCGCTACCCCTCCTATCCCCGTAGAGATCGAACCGACGTCGATCTGTCCGGCGTCATTCACGCGGTCGATGTCGACGATCAGTCGGTCGGAGGCCGCCGTCATTTCGATCGCCGTTGTGGGGTCGCGGTCTTCGCGCGCATGGATAAAGACTGCACTGTTGTCCTGTGCGTGCGCTATCATAGGAAGAGCGATCGAAAGCGTTGCCGCGCCGGCAAGAAATGCTGTCCGCCGACGCGACAGGCCACCCTTGTTCGCCGAACGGGAAGAGCTGGGGGCGGATACGAATTTCATGGTGAACATCCTCAAAAAATCTCTGTCGCGCTGGAAGCGGTCGCGTGAAGCCATGGGAAAGGGCGCCGCCAAGGCGCACCGAATCCCGGCCGCCGCGTCGCATTTCAGTGCCTTGGCCGGGACCCATCTGCGACCAATGCCGCAGGTTTCGTCGACGAATGAGGAGGATAGCGACGGTCGGCGCTGGCGGCGGCAGACACGCTTGCGAATCGCCGCCGCGCGTTCGTCGCGCCAACCGGGCCTCTTTGTCTCGCAAGCGTGGCGAGACGCATCAAGGCGGCATGAGGGCGGCAGTAACGTCCCCGCCGATACAAGGGCCAGCTGGTGTCTTCTTATGATTCTTCGCCAACAATCCTCGACAGCGCGTCCGCGCTCGAACTTGCCGCCCTCGCTTCGCTAAACGCGCGCGGACTGGTTGTCCGCGAACGCGACAACGCAGAGCGCAACGCCGCGCCCTATGTGACGCGGTCTGTTCGCGAAGAATGCGGTTGCGGCCTGTCGGACGATCATCACGAACTGACCCTGTCGATTCACGTCCGCGGGCTCGACCGCAAACTCAAAGAGGTGATGAGACTGGCCGATGACGCGGAACGCGCCGCCCTGACCGTCGGAACGCATCTTGCGGACTGGCAAATCCTCCAAATTTCGGTGGAACGGACCCGCATCCTGCGGCATAAAGGCGAATGGACGGGATGCCTCAGCTTCCGCGCGATGCTGACGAGGAAGGACTGAGCCGGTGTTTTTGGATAAACCCAGCGCGCGGCGGATCCAGACGCGCGGGCGCGGGCGGTCTTCGCATCAACGCAGATCCGCAAAACGCACGTTCGACGTGTTTCCGCAACCGAAGCTGGCGCTGCAACTATCGCTCGTGCTCTGGCTGGCGCTGCTGTCGTTCGTCGCGCCGACGGCGATCCTGACCGGGCAGGTGCAGTCGTTCGGAGAATATCTCAGCCTGTTCACGGGCCTCTTCACCGCCCTGGCAATCGCTTATGGCCTGTATCTCTGCTTCACGGCGGTTTCCGGAAAATCATTGTGGCTGGCCTATGCGGCTATCCTGTTCGCCATCCTCGCGGCCGCTTTTTTGCAGACCGCAGCGGATTATGGCGGCCAGTTCCTGTTGCACGCGCTGCTCCCCGATATGGTCATGCCCCAGACCACGCCATCCATCATCGGTCGGACGGCGCTGGTTTACTGGTGCCTTTATGCCTGCAACGCGGCGCTGTTCTGGCTGTCGTTCGTCAAGGGCCATGCCGAGAAGGAAAAGGCCATGCGCACCGAGGCAGAGCTGTCGATGCTCCGGCTGCAATTGAACCCGCATTTCATACTCAATACGCTCGGCAGCCTATCCGACCTGATCACCACGGCGGAAAACAAGGAAGCCGCGGCGATCACCGACAAGCTTGCGGATTTCCTGCGCTCTTCGTTGCAGATATCGGGCAGCCCGCTGATCCCGCTGAGCGACGAATTGTTCGCGGTTGAATCCTATATCGGCGTCGAGGAAATCCGGTTTCGCGATCGTCTCGACCTGACGATTGCCTGCCCCGCCGAGCTCGACGAGGCGCTCGTCCCGAACTTCATAATGCAGCCGCTCGTCGAAAATGTCCTGAAGCACGCCACGGCATTGTCGGGCGAGCGGCTGCACATCGAGATCATGTGCCGCGCCGTCGGGCAAAGGTTGCACGTGCAGGTCCGCAATAATTTTGCGGAAGGCGCCCGGATGGCGACATCGAAAGGGTTGGGTATCGGTCTGGCCAATTGCCGCGCCCGGCTCGAACTGTTGTTCGGAGCCGGGGCAATAATGCGCACCGAAGCCCATGCCGGGCAGTTTCAGGTGACGCTGGAAATGCCGCTGACCTTTGATTCGACCGATGCCGGAAGCCGGCATCCCATCCCGCTGGTCGGATAGTGCGAAGATGAAACCGTTGCGCCTTTTTCTTGTCGACGACGAACAGTCCGCGATCCGCCGACTGACGCGCACGCTGGAGGGTGTCGAGGATGTCGAGATCGTCGGCATGGCGCATGATGGCGAAGACGCGTTCGAGAAACTGTGTGCCGCCGATGCCGACGTGATCTTCGTCGATATCGAGATGCCGCGGCTGAACGGCGTCGAACTTGCGCGTCGCCTCCGGCAATGCTCGACCGCGCAGATCATTTTTGTGACGGCGCTCAGCGAGTGGGCGGTCGAAGCGTTCGAACTGGAGGCCGCCGACTATATCCTGAAGCCGGTCCAGCAAGACCGGATCGCCGAAGCACTCTCGCGCGCCCGCCGGCGGATGGACACAGAGGCCGTGCGCGAGAAGCGGGCGACAAGTCCCCTGCCCGGTGTCGACGACGAGAAGCAGGCGTTCTGGGTACCCAAAGGCAATAGTAAGGTGCGCGTCTTCGTCGACGACATCGTCCGGATCGAGGCCAGCAAAGACTATGCGCTGATCTATACGTCGAACAACACGTTCATCCTGCGCGCGACGATGAAGCAACTGTCCGAACGTTTCGATGGCACTGGTCTGATCCGCGTCCACCGATCAGCATTCCTGAATCTGAAACTCGTGCTTAAGGCGGAATATGCCGGACGGCGGCTCACCAAGCTCCACACCGAGGACGGTGCGGTCGTCGAGGTTTCGACGCGATATTCGCGTCATGTCGAAGATCTGATCGGCGCCCGCTGACCCGACGGGCGCCAATCAGTCGCACCCGCGAACGCCACTCCGCCTATCCCGCGCGCTTGGTAAATTTCATAAAGATCAGCTTGTTGAAAACACCCGTGCTCGCATCCATCAGATCCATCTGGAACGTCCGCGACGTGCCCGCGAAACGCTCCGTGATCCGCAACCGCGTCGTCACACCGTCGGGTTGCAGCGTGTCCGCTTCCCAATGGATAGTTTTCGACGCATGATCAAAATAGCCGATGTCATGGCGAACGAGATAATGGTCGCCGTCCATCCAGATTCCAGAATAGCGATTGTGGTAGGCATCCCACCCCCATAGGCCGGTCCCTTCGTAGCTGCCGTCGGTATAGCGAAAATCGTTGAGCATGTAGCGGCCTTTGGAAACCAGGCGATTCGTCTGAATCCCGGTTTTGCGGACGGGCTGCTTTTCATGCTCGCCGACATAGAGTTCGACATCGGCATCCCAGACGCCGACTTCTTGCAGTAAAGGTTCCAGAACGTCGTCTGGCGTGTTGCCAGGAAATATCGAATTATACTTCCTCTGGCGGTCCTTCAAAACCCGTGCCTTTGCTTCGGCCGAGGGTTCAGGTGGCAAGAATGCCAACGCTTGCGAATGTCGATCGCCTCCGATCGAAACATATCCCGCGACGACAAAAGCAATGATCAAACGTTTCCTGAACATTTTATACAATCCCCCAAGACTCATTATTTTGGCCGAGTGATAGTCGCTCCCTTGAATGGGAGCGCGCGCGTTCGACCATTTTGGGGATTGCTGCGACGAGCGCAGCGCGTGGAGGCCAGTTGTGCGAATTGGCGGCGCCGGTCCTCCTTTCCGAACTTGTCGAATAATTCGGATAATCAGCCTATCGATCGAACCGATATCCGTTTCCGTTCTGAGTGGATCATTTAATATTATCCGCCTGGTGGCCTGCCGCTGGTTCGATGTACACCGAGAACCTGCGCCCAATGAAGCTCATCGCCGACGATCCCTTTCTCTGCCTGCTGAGAGGCCAACCAATATGCCCATCCTAGATGCAGACCTCGTCATCACGCGATTTTCATGCTGCCGAGCTGACCGCGACGCAGTTCTGCCGCTCTTCATTGCTCGTGCCTCGGGGGTACCAATCTTGAATGTTAGTCCCGCCATTCAGAAAAATATCGCAAATGATCATCAGAGAGGTGGCAGCAGGTTTCCTAACGGCAGTCGAGCAGCTCGAGAGCGCAAAGCCCCTGAGTATGTTCTACCCACCGGAACCACTAGCCCGTTCCTCAATTTGAGGAGAGTCCGGTGCTCCGACCTGATGACCTCACAAATAGCATCGTGAGCCACCCACCAGCTCCTGTGTACCTGGAGACCCAAGTCAGGTTCAATCGCCGCAACGGCATCTGATAGACGCATTAAAACAAGATCCGACCCAAGGGCCGTGTGAACCCGCAGATAGTGGTCCTCCGCCTCGAGTCCGACAATATCTTCGCCCAAGCGGTTCGGCAGGCGCGAAAGCAAAGCGCGCGGAAATGGGCCTGACGAGTACCGACATGGCTCCGCTAGCGGTAGTGACGGTACACTTGACTTCCGCAGTAGCGTGAAAACAATTGCGAGCTGGACGGCAGCGACAGCGGCGAACAACGCTGGGAGCTGAATCGGTTGGTAAACGTGACCGGGCCGGACGAGTGGGATCACCCAGGCTGCAACAAACGTCAACGGCAACGCGGAGGCAAACGCCGCCGCACCAAGACGCAGCTCAGGACGCGAGATGGACGTTGCGGGAACGAGTTTCTTCGCCACGACCGCCGCAGCGTAACCCAAGAACACCATGCCAATCCAGAATGCATACCGGACCGGCGCACTGAGTGCTGGATAAGAACTGAAGGGCGCCGCAAAGCCAAGCAGCACGCCCATGCCGAGAATAAGCGCGGCACGCCTTGCTAAGGGCCACGCTGGTAGTTCGCGCATCGTGAATGGCATCCGCCCGGCATCTCCGAAGCGCCAAAAGCTACTCGCGAAAATCCGACTTGTCTAGGTGAGCAGCGGGCGAGCAACGGCCACATGCGGCAGGTGCCGCGAAAACCAGAGGACTTATCATGAAACGCTTGCATGCTATTCTAATTCTTTCCGCGGCACTTGCCGTGTCGGTACCCCTGCGGGCAGAGCCCGCTCCGCCTTCGCTCACGTTGTGTGAGGCCGCACGTTACCTTCCGGCAGGGAAGGCACCCGACCTCCAGGGCCAATGGGATTTCCTGATGCAGGTCGGCGCAGCCCCCTCACCAGGTCTTTTGGCTCTGGGCCATATCGATGGAGCCTACGCGGGATCGCTCACGCCTTATCGAACAAACACTCTCGCCGTTCGCCGCCTCACGCTCGACGGCGGGGCCGTGAATATGTCGGTCGCGTCGCGGGAAGGTGAGGTGCGGTTCGAAGGCCATCTAATAGGCGGGCCGGACACCATGTGTGGGAAGGTTTTGTATCATGGAGGGCAAGTGGTCCAGATGGTGGCCGTCCGCCGGCCCACAAGCTATGTGCCGCGATAGGCAGGCAAGTTTGTCACGACGGCGACCGTATGAGACCCGCCGCCGTCGGAAGCGGCCTGCACTGGCCGCTAAATGACTGACAGCTTTTGGCGGCCAAATAAAGAGAGCGGACGTTCCGCAGCAGTCCGGAGCGCTCGCTCTCTAGGTTGTCGAGCATTGATCGTTAGACTTCGATGCCTTCCGCCAAAGTCAGGGCATCTTCCACATCAACGCCGAGGTATCGCACCGGTTTTCGATTTTGGTGTGGCCCAGAAGAATTTGTACGGCGCGCACATTCCCAGTCGCCTTGTAGATAATCGACGCCTTCGTTCTCCGGAGCGAATGTGTTCCACAGTCTTCGCTTCGTAGGCCGACCGCCGTGACCCACTCATCAACGAGACGCGCATATTGCCGCGTGCTCATATGGGCAGAGTGGTCGATGCGGCTGGGGAACGCATAGTCCTCGGTCGATCCGCCCCGACGCTCGAGCCACGCCAGGAGGCACCCGCGCGCGTCCGACATGATTTCGAATTGAACTGGTCGGCCCGTCTTCTGCTGAATTACGATTGCCCGCGTTCGCAACTCTCCGCCCGTCACTAGACCGCCGATCTTGATTTTCACCAGATCGCAGCCCCGCAGTTTGCTATCGATTGCAAGATCAAACAGCGCCCGGTCTCGAAGTCGGTGCTCGCGATCGAGGTGAAAGCGAATGGCCCAGATCTGTCGCGGCTTTAGCGGGCGCTTTGTTCCAACCTTTTTGCCGGAATTCCACGCCGGACGTGCTACCGGATAGTCAAATTCTGACCTTCCCATGATCGTTCTCCTGAGGCCAACATGGCCGAGGAAGAAACGCTTCAAATTCTTAGGTCGCAGGCATTTTCCTGCCTTGGTCTGGCACGCTGGATGGCCAACGCTCGACCAATGCGCGCGCCGCATGTAGCATCAACCTTTCAAAGCTGTTTCCGGATGGGCGATGGACCGCATCGATGCGATGAAGATTTTTGTGACGGCGGTCGACGAGGGCAGCCTCGCGGGCGCAGCGCGTCGCCTCCGCCGTTCGCCGACCGCGATCAGCCGCGCGATCGCATCACTCGAGGCTCATGTGGGCGCGGAACTGCTCCACCGCACGACTCGCAGCATCCGCTTAAGCGACACAGGCCAGCACTATGCGGCATCGTGCCGCCGCATTCTTGCCGAGCTGGAGGAGGCCGACCTGCTCGCCGGGGGCGAGCGTGCGGCACCGCGCGGGCTGCTGACGCTCACCGCGCCGCCGATCAGCGGTGAGGAAATATTGCGCCCCATCCTCGATGAGTTCCTCGATGCCTATCCGCTGGTCACGGCGCGCCTTCTTCTGGTGGACCGGTCGGTCAACCTGATCGACGAAGGGGTCGATATCGCGCTCCGGGTTGCCGAACTGCCCGATTCGTCGCTGCTCGCGACGCGGGTTGGCGACGGCGTACGACGGGTCATCGTCGCGGCGCCGCATTATCTGGCACAGCACCCGCCGATCGAAGCGCCGGGCGATATCGTCGGGCACCAGATCATTTCGCTGACTCATTTCGGGCTGGAATCCTGGGCCTTCTCCGCGACCGGCAAATCCGGCGCCGCGCGGACCGTTCACTTCGCGCCCCGTCTCATCGTCAACAGCGTGCGCGCAGCGGTGGCGTCAGCGGTGGCGGGTGGCGGATTGACGCGCGTCTATTCCTATCATGTCGCGCACGAAGTGAAGGCGGGGCGGCTGCAGGTCGTGCTCGCCGACGCCGAACCGCCGGTCCAGCCGGCGCACCTGCTAACGCCCGCCGGGCGCCGGGCAGTGCCAAAGGTCCGTGCCTTCATCGATTTTGCAGCGCCGCGGCTGCGTGCCGCGTTCAACCGGTTGGCTCTCGACGCGAGCAAGCTCTAAGCCATTATGCCGTTAGTCGGCAGGATGTCTATCAATATAGCTGGATTATCGCATAAACCGACCTGCCCTAGATAGGTCCTGTCGACGCGAAATGCGCCGGCCGGACCAATGAAATTTGGCCCGCGATCATTCAAAGGAAGGTCAAATATCATGAGCAACGGAAAGAAAGTCGTCGTCATCACCGGCGCATCGCAGGGGATCGGCGCTGCCCTCGTCAGCGCCTATCTCGATCGCAACTATCGCGTCGTCGCAACGTCGCGCTCGATCCAGCCGTCGAACAATCCCGACGTCCTGACGATCGCCGGCGACATCGGCGATCCCGAAACCGGGCCGCGCGTGATCGCCGCAGCGATCGAAAAATTCGGGCGCGTCGACACGCTGGTCAACAACGCCGGCATCTTCCTCGCCGGTCCGTTTACCGATTACAGCACGCAGCAATATGCGGATGTCGTTTCGACCAACATCAACGGATTCTACTACATCACCCAGGCCGCCATTGAAGCGATGGAAAAGCTTGGCCGCGGCCATGTCGTCAGCATCACGACGAGCCTCGTCGACCATGCACTGTCGCAGGTACCGTCGGTGCTAGCTGCGCTGTCGAAGGGCGGTATCAACGCCGCGAGCAAAAGCCTCGCCATCGAATATGCGACGCGTGGTATCCGCGTGAATGCCGTATCGCCGGGTGTGATCAAGACGCCAATGCACAGCCCCGAAACCCATGATTTCCTGTCGGCGCTGCACCCCGTCGGCCGGATGGGCGATATTTCGGACATCGTCGAGGCCGTGCTGTATCTTGAAGGCGCCGGTTTCGTGACGGGCGAAATCCTGCATGTCGATGGCGGCCAGTCAGCCGGCCACTGATCCGGCGAGCGCGAGGAGACAGATCATGCCGATTGTAACCGTACAGGTCACCAAGGAAGGCACTGAAGCCGGTGTCGATCACGTAACCCCCGAGCAGAAAGCCGCGATCTACAAGGGTATGAGCCAGGTCCTTTTCGATGTGCTCAAAAAGCCCCCCGAATGGACCTGGGTCATCTTCCAGGAGATCGAGATGGAAGATTGGGGCTGGGGCGGAATGCCCGTCGCAGAATATCGCAGGAAGCTCGCTGGTCCCCCGGGCTGAGTTTCGTCAAGGATACCTCCAAACACCCGCCATCGATCGCCGATGGCGGGTGTTTGCTCGAGACGCCCACGGTAGGCGCTCGACGCTGTCACGGTCAGATAATTTCCGCTATCATCGTCCAAGGCGGGAGAAGGAAGCAGATGGATCGGCTCGATGCCATGCGGGTCATTCTGGCGGTCGTCGACGCGGGCAGCCTGTCCGCGGGGAGCCGCAAGCTGAATGCGCCGCTCCCCAGCGTCAGCCGCAAGGTCGCCGAGCTCGAACGGCATCTCGGCACCAATCTCCTCGTCCGCACCAGTCGCAACATCCAGCTCACTGATGCCGGGCGCGATTATGTCGAGGCCGCCCGGCGGATCATCGCCGACCTCGACGAGGCCGAACGGCGCGCATCGGGCGAATATAGCACCCCGCGCGGCGAACTGACGGTCACCATGCCGGTTGAATTTGGCGCGCGTCATGTGATGCCGATCGCGCTATCGTTCATGGCCGAATATCCGGAAGTCACTCTGAACCTCATCGCCTCCGACCGGCGCACCCATATGGTCGACGAACATATCGACGTCGCCATCCGCCTTGGCCATCTGGCCGACAGTGCGCTCTATGCGGTCAAGACAGGCGGCTTTCGCCTGATCACCTGTGCGAGCCCCGACTATCTCGAGCGGCGAGGCACACCGACCGATCCGCGCGAATTGTCCGCGCACGATGGCATCCTGTTCGGCACCCACCAAATGTTCTGGACCTACCGCATCGCCGGCGACGATATGATCTGCGCGCCGCGGACGCGAATTGCCGTCAACAGCGCCGCGGGCAATCTGGCGGCGGCGCTCGGCGGCGTCGGGATCGCGCGCCTCTTCGATTATCAGCTGTCGGGGCAGGTCCAGTCGGGCGCGCTCGTGCGTGTACTTCACGACGGCGACAGCGAGCCGCGCCCGGTGCATATCGTCTATCCGCGCCAAGGGCTGCTGCCGCTAAAGGTGCGCGCCTTTATCGACTGGGCGACGCCGCGGCTGCGCGCCGCATGCTCGGGTTTCGACTGCCCCTGACCCGACCCTTGCCGCGATTGAGAGGCTCGCTCTCGCTTTCGCCCGCTACCGGCATTTTCCCGCACGACTAAATCGTTCTGGTCCGTCCCGTCCATCACGGCCGGTCGGCGTCCATCCCTTGTTGGAAAGGAAGAACGATGAACGAAGCAAAGGGCACCGCCCTCATTACCGGAGCGTCGAGTGGAATTGGCGCGCTTTACGCCGATCGCCTGGCTCGCCAAGGCTATGACCTGATCCTTGTCGCACGCAACGCCACCAAACTCGAGCGCGTGGCACAAGCGATCCGCGAAGCCACCGGCCGCCAGATCGACACGCTGCCCGCCGACCTGGCGAAATCCGCCGATCTTCGTCTCGTCGAAGCCCGGCTCGCGAACGACCGCAGCATCACCTTGCTGGTCAACAATGCCGGCATCGGCTCGACCGCTCGCGCCCTTGACGCCGACGTCGACACGATGAGCGCGATGGTATCGCTCAATGTCGATGCGCTGATGCGCCTGACCTATGCGATCGTGCCTGCCTTCGTTGCGCGCGGCCGCGGCACGATCGTCAACATCGCGTCGATCGTCGCGGTCGCCCCCGAAGTGCTGAACGGCGTTTATGGCGGATCCAAAGCCTTCGTCCTCGCCTTCAGCCAGAACCTGCGTCACGAACTCGACGGTACCGGGGTCAATGTACAGGTCGTCCTGCCCGGCGCAACGGCAACCGACTTCTGGGACATCGCGGGCACGCCCGTCGAGCATCTTCCCGGCGAGATTGTCATGCGGGCCGACCAGCTCGTCGATGCCGCGCTGACCGGACTCGCGCGCGGCGAATTTGCGACCATCCCCAGTCTTCACGACGAATCCCGCTGGGCCGCCTTCGAGGCAGCCCGGCAGGCCATGGCGGGCGAATTGTCCACCAGCACCCCCGCGGCCCGATATCTGGCCGCTTGATCCCCGAAGCCTAGCAGGAGTAAAACCATGTCACAGAATATCGTCTATACTGGAAAGACCCATACCACCGGCGGCCGCGACGGCGCGTCGCGCAGTTCGGACGGCGAACTCGAAATCGCGCTGTCGCCGCCCGGATCGAACCGCACCGGGACCAACCCCGAACAGCTGTTCGCGGCCGGTTGGTCGGCCTGTTTCCTCGGCGCGATTGGCAAGGCTGCCAGCGAACACAAATTGCGGCTGCCTGCCAACGCCGCCATCGACGCCGAAGTCGATCTTGCGCTCGACGATGGGGGCTTTTCGCTGATCGCGCGCCTCAATGTCAGCCTGCCCGGCATCGATCGCGAAACCGCCGAAACGCTGACCGCCCGCGCGCATGAGATCTGCCCTTATTCGAAGGCGACGCGCGGCAATATCGCGGTCAACATCAACATCGTCTGACCCACCCCAAAACCGCCGCGCCTGTCGCGTGACATGGCGCGACGGTTTTTGCCGCCAAGCTGCGGATGAATAAGGACCTGGATCATGAACATCCAAATGAAACGGAAAATCGCCTTCGCCCTCCTGATGGGGGTCGTGACAACCGGGATTATTTCCTTCACCCTCCTCGCGCTCAATCTCGGTTTTGCGACCGGCTTTGTCGGGACATGGCTGCGGTCCTGGGCGATCGCCTATGTCATCGTCATTCCCGCGATCCTTCTGATCGGGCCGCGTTTGCAGGCCCGGATCGACCGGGTCATCGGCAAGGAGGCTTAAGGTGAAGCACGCAGTCTCAAATTTATTTGCCGTCATCCTTTTGACGACTGGCGCGGCATCTGCTGCAACTCCCACGCCCGCAGGCGTCACGCGCACCGACCTGCAGCGGCACGACCTGTCGATCGCGGGCCGCGAAACCGTCCAGGCGCGCATCGATATTGCCCCGGGAGCGGTGGCACCATGGCATCGCCATCCCGGCGAGGAGGTTATCTACATCATTGAGGGAACGCTCGAATATCAACTCGAGGGTCAACCGCCAGTCACCGTCACTGCCGGCCAGGTTCTTTTCGTGCCCGCGGGCGTCGCGCATATGGCCCGCAATCGCACCGCCAGCAACGGCGCCGAACTTGCGACCTATATCGTCGAAAAAGGCAAGCCGCTGCTCGTTCCTGTGGTGGTATCAACAAGCGAAACCGGAACGCAGGAGAAATCGCGATGATCCGCGCGATGCTCTTTGCCGTACTCGGTTCGATCTTGGCCACCACCGCAGCGGCGCAAACGACCGATGCCGGGCGCGAAGCTTCGCAATTCGTGCCGATAATCAATGAACCGCCTGCCGAGCTGTTCGTCGATCCGCCGCTTGCTGGTCCGCTTACACGGGGAGCGGTCATCATTCCCTACCGGACGAACCATTTTCGGATTCTGCCGATCTTTGGGGCAAGCGCCGTCGATGTCTCACCCCGTGCAGGCCATCTTCACGTCAGCGTTGACGATCTGCCTTGGCGATGGGCTGATGCCGGTGACAACGGCGCCGTCGTCGTGAACGGACTTCCTGCAGGCCCCCATAAAATAACGATCGAGCTGGCGACGCCCGAGCACAAAATTCTGACTGGCAGATCCGTGTCCTTCATCGTCCCAGACTTCACGAAAGCAACCGCGACTGGGCCGTCACACGATCACTGATGTGGGTTCTGGTCGGAAGCAGCCCGTATTTTGGCCGAACCATGCGACACCGGACATCCGATCGATATCGCGGCCGACCTCGCGTTGCCGGCCCTTAGCGCCCGCAGTTGCGCAAGCCGATCGGTGTGATAGACTGATGGTTGTGAACTGCTACGCCGCTTTTGCTGCCTTGGCTGTCGCGCTCGCTTCGCCGGGCGCCGCAGCCGAGCCTGTGCATGTTACCCTTCACCGCGAAACGGACAGATCGCAGACAATGGTCCACGAGGCCCTTGTAGACGGCGCGATCACCGACGTCTGGACAGCAATTTCGACGCCCGAAGGGTGGATGTCCTGGGCGGTGCCGCTGGCGTGGATATCTCCCGCGAACGCTGATGTGCTCGAGACGAGCTACAACAGTGCAGATCGACCAGGTGGCCCGAATACGATCCAGCAACGGTTTATCGCGCGGATCCCGGGTAGACTGCTGGTATTTCGTACGATCAAGGCCCCTGAAGGGTTTCCACATTGGGAAACCTATCGCGGCGTGACGAGCGTATTTGAGCTGGAGCCGGCGGGACGCCAGACTCGCGTCCGGCTGACGTCGCTTGGCTATCCCGATACCAACGCAGGAAACGCGCTGGTCGGCTTCTTCGAAAAGGGCAATGCCAAGACGTTGGAAAACCTCCAGCAGCGTTTCCTGGCCGGCCCGGTCGATTGGAATAAGCGCTGAAACATCGCGCAGCCGCACAAGATCACGAGGCGATATCTGGCCGCTTCCCGTCAGGCCGGTTTCGGTCGCAGATCACAAAATGCGGACGTTTCCCAGGGGACCTCAGCGAGACGATGTTGCGGCCACATTTCGAAATCTGAAGTATATTCATGCGTGCTGGAGCCCACCGCAGATTTGATGCAATCTGTTCCGGCAAACGCTTGCCCCGGAGGAATTCGCATGGACACCCGCCACCTCGTCGACCGTGAGATTGCGCCGTTGATCGACCTGTTTCCGCGCGTCGAACTTAATTCGGCGCCGATCGCCGATATTCGCGCCAAGGCGGCAGAGACCTATGCAATCCTGCCGCCACCGGCGATCGTGCCAGAAGAGTTCATCATCCCGTCGGTGCATGGCGGACCCGATATCGCCGTCTATCTCTTCCGCCCCGAAACGATCCGACCCGATGCCGGTGCGATCCTGCACATCCATGGCGGCGGTATGGTGATGGGGTCGGTCAAGCTGATGCAGGGAGGTCCAGCGATGCTGGCCGCCACTGTGGGCGTGCCCGTCGCCTCGGTCGAATACCGCCTTGCGCCCGAGCACCCCTTTCCAGCGCCGCAGCAGGATTGCCATTCGGCGTTGACGTGGCTCGCGGAGCAGGCGGGCAGCCTCGGTTTCGACGCAAGCCATATTGTTGTAGCGGGCGAAAGTGCGGGCGGCGGGCTAGCCGCAGCGCTCGCGATCATGGCGCGCGACCTCGGCGGGCCCGCGATCGCGGGACAGTTGCTCACCTATCCGATGCTCGACCACCGGACCGGCAGCGACAATTGCCCCTACTCCAATCCGGTAACGGGCGAGTTCATCTGGACGCGCGCCGCCAACCGATTCGGGTGGGCGGCGCTCAAGGGGGGATATGAACTCGACGATGAACGGCGCGGCTGGTTCTCGCCGAGCTGCGCCGACGACCTGTCGAACCTGCCACCCGCCTATATTGCGACTGGTAGCCTGGACCTCTTCTTCGACGAAAATCTCGACTATGCTCGCCGCCTCGTTGCGGCGGGGGTGCCCGTGGACCTCCACAGCTATGCTGGAGCAATCCATGCGTTTAACGCCATCCCCGACGCGGCGCTGTCGCAGCGCTTCAACGGTGGGGTAATGGCGGCGGCGGCCGTGATGACGCAGCCATAGCGGTTGAGTGGCCGGGCCCAGCAATGGCCGTTGCACGACCCGCTATCGCGGATTGGCGCTAGCCTCGACGTAAAGCCGTCCAGCGAGCGCCGCTCCTGATTGAACGTCCGCGGCCATAGGCAGACCCTTTCGACTCCTTCAACTGAGGAGTCGAACGATGAATGAGCTTATCCAGATTGGCCCGATCAGCCGCTACGTCAGCGCCTGCTCGACGACATGGCGATGCGGCGGTTCGGGCCAGAGACGCAGCGTAATTATCTGCGCGACGTCGGACGGTTCGCAACCTGGCTGCAGCGCTCTCCCCACACCGCGACCGCCGAGGATATCCGGCAGTTCCAGTTCGAGCAGCTCGAGGCGGGCGTACCGGCGCCCACGATGAACAGCATCGTTGGCGCGCTTAGGTTCTTCTTCACGCACACGCTCGACCGCCCCGATCTCGCGCGCAAGCTGATCCGCGCCAAGCAGGTTCGCAAGATCCCCGTCGTCCTGACCATGGCCGAGGTGAAACGGCTGCTCGATGCCACGCGCTGCCTCAACACCAGGATGCACTGTCGGTTGTCCTGCTGGAACAGGTGGGCGGCTTCGTGTGCGAAGAACCAGTCGAGCCACAAAGCGTTGTCCGAAGCCAGCCGGACACGGGCTCCCTCACCGTCGAAGTGCATGAAAATCTGGTTCGGCAAAGTGCCGCCCTGGCTCGAGATGCGGCCGTTCTTCTCCCGTTCGTCGTCCATCGACACATAAAGTTCCGGCTTGAAAGACAGCGGACCATATATCGAAGCGAAATACTTTATGGCCTGCGGAAGCGCTCGGTCTCCACACCCTCGGCAACGACCTGCAAATCCAAGCCCCGCCCGAAATCACAGCCTTCACGATCGAGCGCGCATGGGTGTTTTCGAGCATCTCAGCGATAAACGATGGATCGATCTTGACCTTGTCCAACGGGAACTGACGGAAGTAGCTGCAGCTCGAATAGCCTGTACCGAAATCGTCGAGAACGATCTGGACCCCGAGATCGCGGATTCGGTGGACGCCGCCATGTCAGAGTACCACCGACGTGCTGGCCCGACGTCTCTTGGTTACAGGGATGCGTTGAAACCTTGCAAACCCGACAAATAGCTCCATATACCATCCATGTGGATGGAGGATGGATGATATGAACGGGAATGTGCATCTGCTACGCCCAAAAGCCGACAGCGAAAAGATAACGATTAACCTCGGCTTCGTTGACCTCGGCAATATCGACCTGCTCGTTCGCGAAGGCTTTTACTCGAACAGGAGCGACTTGATCCGGACCGCGATCCGCAATCAAATCGAACGGCACGCGGAATCTACCCAACGGTCGCAAGTCCGCAGCGAGCTCGATCTCGGCATACGCCATTTTACGCGCGGCGATCTGGAACAAGCGGAGGCATCGGGCGCTCAGCTGGATATCAACGTCCTGGGGCTCGCATCGATCGCGGACGATGTTTCGGTGGAACTGGCATTAAGCGCCATCCGGTCGGTGACTGTCCTTGGAGCTTTTCACGCCAGCGCAGAAGTGAAAGCCGCACTTGCGGACCGCACTCGGTAGTCCGCCAGGGCACCAACTTTGAGGAATCGAATGACATGATTGCAACACCATCGCTGATGGCAGACGCGTTGCGGCTCACAAGATCGGGCGATCTGCGCGAAGCCACCCGTCTAATTCAGGCGGGCTTGTCGAAGAATCTTTCGAATGCACCTCGTGCAGATGCTCGGTCGGCAGCCGTCGTCGACGTTACGCCTAGCCGACTGGCCTTGGCTCTGCCCAGTCGTGTGCCAGAAATTATGCCCGACGCAGCCACCCCTTCCGGATTGCGGGACCCGGGGATCTTCGAGGAACGCCGTTTTATCGGCGCCGAAGGCAAAATGAGTTATATGCTCTATCGTCCGTCGAGCGTGAAAGACGGGATGCCGGTGGTCATCATGCTACACGGCTGCACACAAGGGCCAGAAGATTTCGCTCGCGGCACCGGCATGAATGCGCTCGCCGACGAGATGGGCTTTGTTGTGGCTTATCCGCGCCAGACATCGGCGGCAAATTTGCAGCGTTGCTGGAACTGGTTCAAACCCGGTGATCAGCAGCGGGACAAGGGAGAACCGGCGCTGATCGCCGCAACCACGCGCCAGATCGTTTCCGAACTCAAAGCAGACGCTCACCGTGTCTATGTCGCCGGCTTGTCAGCAGGCGGCGCGGCCGCAGCGATCCTGGGTGCAGCATATCCGGACATTTACGCGGCGATTGGCGTCCATTCAGGCCTGGGGTGCGGAGCAGCTCGCGACATGCCATCGGCATTTGCCGCGATGCGCAATGGACCGCCAAAATCGCAACTAGGCGGGAAGTCCCGGCAATTCGTGCCTGTCGTCACCTTCCATGGCGACGGTGATGCGACCGTAAATGAAGAAAACAGCGCGCACATCATAGCTGACGCCGAGCACCAGTGCGGAATAGATTTGATCCTTCGCAAGGAGACAGGCGGATGGCCGGCTGAGCGCAGATATACCCGCGAAACGCACAGCGAGCCGGGTGGCAATATTATGATCGAGCGGTGGACAGTCCATGGCGCAGGGCACGCCTGGTCTGGTGGTCATCCGTCGGGAACCTATACCGACCCGAGCGGCCCGGACGCATCGCGTGCGATGATGGGTTTCCTCCTCCGCCATTCTCTGGCGAAGGACGCCTGACGGCGCGCTGCCATTGCAGAAAACACGAACGTGGAAATCCTGCTTTGGCTGGTTTCTGACCAGCGGCTTTCGGGCGTGGATCCAAGATAGCCGACGTTCGCCAGCACCTCGCGCGGGCGCGCGTAAAGCGACGAATTGCGGACGTTCGCTATTTTTGATCAAGCGCCAAAATGTCGCGTGTGATCTTAGCCTCATCGCTCGCAATCTCAAATATGAACGCGGGCGAACAGGGTGACTGAAGAACCGTCATGAGGTCAGGATTGTGATGAAATATTTTTGGCATCGTAGCGTTGGCAGATGTCTCGGGCGATGGGGCGCGTAAGGCGATCAGGAACGGGCCTTGGCCCATTTCGTCAGGCAGGGCAAAAGTCGAGTTGTCCCACCTCGCTGTGAAGGTCTGTTTGACATCTCCGATCAGTGCCTCCTCAACTCGAACCGTCAATCTAGCATAATAGCCTTTGTCGCGGATCACCTCGTATTCCGAGATCCTTCCGACAACTACCACATCGGCATTTTTTACGTCGGGGAGGTGTAACTCGTTCGTTACTCGGCATGCCAGAGCTGGTTGGCTCGCAAGCATCGTAACGACGGCCGCCACCGCTAACCTAAGGCCCGTCTGCATAAGACTTGCTCCTGAAAACTGCGCCTTGCACGGCACCTTCACAGAGTAGGCCGCTGATTGTTAATGTCCGCTCACCATCCATTCCGGCCGCGCCAGCCACCTTAGCGACTCCGGGCAATGCAACCGCTGGGACTGGCCGACAGCGTGCTGGTGGCTTTTGGTTCGAGATCGGCGAAAGCTGACGTCGCAATTATTACCGGTGGATCGAGGCGGATCGACCGCTCGGGCCTTACGTGTTAGGTCGAGTCATGGGTGAGAAGGTTTCCGGCTGGCCGGACGAACTTGACGACGAGGGGGCGATGGACCGACTGCAGTCGATCCTGCTTCTCGGCTGTGAGGGCAACCAAGACTTATCTCGAGGACGGGACTACAAGGCGATGCGCCGCGCGCTATTGGATCGCTCCGACTTGGCCGATGTGGTGCCGAGATTCGTCCGGTCACAACGCGATCTTTCTGGATTTTGGACCTATATAAAGAACTTCGCGCCCAGCTACGAACAGCGGCGTGCCCACGTGCGTGAGAATATGACACCGCTGTTTGACCGGGTGGAAGGACATACGAGGCCGCCCGTTAGATCGAACAGATGGACCGGCAAACGTACGGCCAGCCAGCAAGCCCAGGTCGTGCTGGCGCTGGGACTTGACGCGCTCGCGGGCGTTGACGCTTTGCTGGATGATCAAGAGCGCTCTCTTCACAACGGCGGACCGATCGAACCGGAGCGGCTTGAAGCCATTGAACACCTGAAAGCTCTTCATGCAGAGCTGGGGGAGCTCATTCGCCTCGCGGAAGCTGAGTTACCGTTAGATGATCAGCTACGCCGTGTGAGATCATTGAAAGATCAGGCACTAAGCTGGGTCAAAAGCCCTGCTGGTTTCGCAGCTGGAATGGTACCATTGACGGGCTTCTCCTGTGTTTTAGGCGTAGGGGTGTACTACTTGGTCAACGCCATTGCACCGGAAGCTGCGAGCGCCATAGCGGCGGCAACCACCGGTGCTCATGTGACGGGTGCGACTATTTTAGGGGCTCGGGAAAGTGGCAGTCGTTAAAGGAAACGGCATGTGGAAAGCAGTGGTCCTCGCGTTGGTGCTAAGCGGATGTGACAGCCGCCCCGACCAATGGGACGCCTTTGTCTATCCAAACTCCGCGGATCTCTCCGGATATGAGCGTATTGCGGGCTTCAAAAGCTTTGAGTTATGCCAGAGGGCTGCGATCGACAGGATGCGCTCGATCCAACGCGAGAGCGGGGGCGATTATGAATGCGGCTATAAGTGCGAGGCCGATCCAACCCTTGGAGGTCTAAATGTCTGCAAAGAGACCCGCAAATAGCCGCTATAAGGCCTAATCATTTCATCGCTGATCCGACGTAGGACCCCGGCGGGATTTGAAAAATCCAAATCGATCATCGGAGGGAACCATGATGAAAGACGTGCTGGAGGTCGTCGCCAATCTAGCTGCCATCCTCACGGGCATAATCGCGGTGCTCGCCTATTTTCACTTCATTTGGGGCGAACGGACGCGGCGGCTCGCGCTTGAGCATCACCTTCGACAGGAAGCGCTGAACTCCCAGGACGAAGGTCGCCGCACGGCGATCCACCTAATGGCATATTTGTCGATGACCGAGGCCGAGGTCTTGCGCGCAGGATTCCAGAGCAAGCTAGTTTGCTCGGAGCCTGGGGTCGATGATCAGGGCCGCGCCCACCGCCTCTACTTTCGGTACAATGGCGCAGACGTTCAACGCCATCCTCCGTTTTAATTCTTCCAACGTGGCCGAAGGCAGTCAGCCGGCTTTTGGTCCGGAAGTGCGGCAAACCAGACTACGCGTCAGACTTCGACCCTGCATCATCTAACCCGCAGGGTTGGAGAACTGGACCGGCTCATGCCCCGGAATAGTCAGCACCGCCCGATCGGTTTCACACCATAAATGGCCCGTTCCGCCGCACTCGAGTTTTCCGTAGTCCTCATCGGACACGATCAGGATCGGGATAGCCGCACCATAAAGATAGTCGGCGACCAGCGCGCCGATGGTGAGGATCGGGTCGCTCCGCGTCGTAATCACCCCGGCGGGTGCCCGCCTGGTCCGCGCGAGTTCGACGAGGGCACTCGAAGAGGAAGAAGAACCCCGGCTTCCTGGCAACGCGAGCAGCCGATTGGCGAGCACCGCGCCCCGCTGGGGGTGCGTGGCATCGACGATGCGCCCGGTTTCCAGGTCGACCCCGCCCCACAGGCTCAGTGGCTCTGTGAGCTTCAGTAAGGCCCCGCTCGCCATTCCCTCGATCAAAGCGTGTCCGTGGGTCAGCATGGCGTCGCCACCGCGCCCGTTTCGGCCGACCGGATGCAGCGCTCGAGCGTCATCAGCGCCACGCGCCGCCCCAGATTGCCGGGACCATAATGGGCATATTTTCCCGATGTCGTCAGGATCAGGCCCGACGTCTGGCGAACCACGGGTGCGAGATAGGTGCAGGTGTCGACGATCATGTTAACGCCAAAGGCGCGCAAGGCGTCAAACGCCGGATTCGCCGCGACCGCGGCCGCGATCTCGCGTGAGGTCGATACATAGACCTCGGTCTCCGGCGACCGGCGGCGGCCCTCGACCGCGCGGTTAAGCTGTGCGAATTCGCGGATCGAATAATGCGGAGTACCGAGACACACCGCCGCGACCACCTCGCCCTCGACCGCGCTGCAAAGGGATGCGATTGCCGCCGCGGGCTCCGTCGGTGCTATAACCTCGATCTTCACGCCCTCGGTCGGCATGGCTGCGGCCTCTGGCGTCACGCCTTCGGCATGGAACAGCGCGAGCGCACCCGACGAGGCACCCGTCGCCCCGAGCGCTTTCAGTTCGTCCTCGCTCGCATCTAGCGGAAGCCCACGCAAGTAGGGGACCATGCCCGGCGCGCGGCGGCCGACGACATAGCCGATCGCCGCGAAATAGAGGTCGCGCGGCAATCCGGCCGCCCGGACAGAGGGCAGTTCTAACAGAATCTCCGGTCGCCTCGCTTCGTCGCGATGCAGCCCCGCGAGCGGTACGCGTCCGGTCAACGCCGCGCAGAGGTCGGTGAAATCACCATAACGGTCGGTCCGCGCGCCGAGCACTGAATTGATGAAGACGATCGCATTTGACTCCGCCCACGCGACATGCTCGCCGCGCCGCGGACGCGCCATCCGCTGATAGGGCGCGCAGGTGAGCGTCGGTAGGCATCCGAGCTGCTCGTGCAAGCGGGTCAGCGTCTCCTGCTGCGCGATGATTTCCGGGGGACCACAATGCCAACCGGGGTGGGTGACATCGACCGCGGCGACATTGAGTGTCGTCGGAACACGGACCTTTCCACCGAGATCGACAAAATGCCGCGCAAAATCGATACTCGACGGTCCGTGATACAGGCAGCCGTCGATATGCGCCGACTCGATATCAATGAAGCGATCGGCACCGCATGCGGCGCCGTAACGCACAAGAAACGCCATCGCGCGCGCAGCAGCCGCGCCATGCTCGCCCGCCAGCAGCGCATCGTCGATCGGTTCGAGCTTCACGGCGCGACATCCCCCACGACGAGCTCGGCCGCCGCCAGATCCTCGATCGCGGTGCCCACCGATTTGAACAGGGTGATCGCCTTATCATCCATACCGCGTCCCGGATGCGCGCCCGAACAAAGCGCCGCGAGATCGGCTTCGATCGCGTCCATGCCGAGCGCGCCCGCAGCGACCGCCTGCTGCAGGTCTCCCGCCTCGTCCATCGCGCCTTCATGCGTATCGACGAAAACGCGCGCACGAGCGAAGGCCTCGGCATCGGCCTCGCACATGTCAGGGCGGAAGGCGCCGATCAGGTCGATATGCATGCCGGGCCGCAGGGCCGCGCCCGCGATCAGCGGGTCGGTCGCGAGCGTCGCGGCCGACACAATATCCGCTGCCGCCAATCCCGCCTCAATCGTCGCGATCGCCGCTGCCGGATAACCCTGCGCGCGCGCGGCGCACGCCGCCGTCTCGGCCTTGTCCGCGTCGCGGCCCCAGACCATGATTTGGTTTATCCCAAAAGCAGAGGAATAGGCTTCGATGATCGCCGCATTGAGCGCGCCGGTGCCGATCACGAGCAACGTGTTGGACGCTGGCCGCGCAAGCCGCGATGCCGCAAGAACCGACGCCGCGGCAGTGCGGCGACGGGTGAGAACAGCGCCGTCGATCGCTGCAATCTGCCGCCCGGACACCCTATCACTCAATATGTAAGTCGACTGGATCGACGGACGCGTGCGCGGATCGACGGTGACGATCTTCGTCCCGACCCGCTCGCTCCCCTTCCACGCCGGCATTACGAGCAGCGACGCGCCGCCCATATCGGCGGCAAACCGCGACGGCGCATGATATTCGCCGGAGGCAAAGGCGCGCCGCAAGGCCGCGATCAGCGCGGGCATCGGCGTCGCCCGCGCGACCGCTTCAGCGTCGTAAAAGGGAATTGTCGCCGCCGCCCCGGTCATGCGCCAGGAGTTCTGAGCTTCAGCATTTCGCGCGTTTCGGCAGGCGTCGCGACCCCATAGCCGCCGACCGCGTTGACGAGCGTGTACGCACGCTCGACGAGCTGACCATTGGTCGCCCAGACGCCGCGCGACATGTAGAGATTATCCTCCAGTCCGACACGGATATTGCCGCCGAGCAGCAGCGTGTGCGCAAGCATCGGCATCTGTTCGCGCCCGATGCCGAATGCGCCCCAGATCGTGCCCGGCGCCATCAGGCTTTTCTGGTACAGGATCGTCTCAACGCCGTGCGGGGCCGCCCACTGCACCCCTAGCACCATCTGCATCATCGCCGGGCCGTCGACCAAGCCTTCCTCGACCAGCTTGTTGCCGAACAATATGTCGCCGGCTCCGAACACTTCGAGCTCGGGCTTCACCCCCGCGGCCTTGAATCGCTTCGCCATCGCGCGCAGCGTGTGCGTCGGGCTGAAATAGATATATTCGGTCGGCCCCTCGACCTGATTGTTCGTGACGATGTCGAGTGTCGCGATTTCGGGAAGCAGTTCCTCGACATGAGCGACCCGCTCGTCGACGCCGACGACATCGCTCCCGGGCAGCATATGGCCTTCATTCTCCGGGTCGGGAAGGAAATAGGCGCCCATGCCGCAAGTGAGGTTGAGCACGATATCGGTGCCGGTCTGGCGAACGCGGTCGACGACTTCGCGAAAATGCGCACGGTCGCGATTGCCTTCTCCCGTCTCAGGGTTGCGGACATGGATATGGACGATGCTCGCGCCCGCAGAGGCCGCCTCGATGCAGGCGTCGGCGATCTGCTTCGGGGTGATCGGCATCGCCGGATGCTTCCTGTTGAAAGGCGCGCCGCCGGTAACGGCGCAGGTCAGGATCGTCTTTTTGCTCATCGTCATTCTTCCCATTCCATATTGCCGCTCACGGCGATGATCTCGCCGGTGATTTTCTTGCCGGCGTCTGAGGTGATGAATTCAACCATGTCGGCGAACTCGCTGAGTTCGACCTTGCAGCGCAGCGACACATATTTGAGATAGTCGTTTTCGATGTCTTCGAAGCTGCGGCCCGTCGCATCAACGTTGCGCTGGACGATGAAGCGAAAGCGGTCGTTGTTGATGATGCCGGGCAGGATCGCGTTGACGCGGATGCCCGACGGACCCAGCTCACGCGCGCTGTTCTTCGTCAGCCCCTCGACCCCCGCCTTCGACGCGATATAGGGCGCGCGGAACGGGATGCCGGTGCGCGTCGAGCAGGTCGAGAAATTGACGATCGATCCGCCGCCATTAGCCTTCAGCATCGGGACCGCACGCTTCATCGTGTAAAACATGCCCGACAAATTGACCGCGATGGTCTTGTCCCACTCATCCTCGTCTAAATCCTCGATCGCGGCGCGCGGACCCGCCATGCCGACGACGTTCACCAGGATCGTGAGGTCGCCAACCTGCGCGCGCACATCGCCGAACAAGGCTTCGACCTCGGCGCGCACGCCGACGTCAGTGACGCTGCCGCTCATCCCCGGATTGGCTGCAAGCGTTGCGGCGACCGCGTCGCCGCGCACATCGCAGATATGCACCTTCGCGCCCTTCTGCAGGAAACGCTCCGCAATCGCGCGACCAACGCTGTCGCCCGCTCCTGTAATCAGCACTCGTTCCATGCAGCCTCCTTGATCAGATTGTTTGCGCCGGCAGCATCAGCTGCTCGGCGATGCCGCGTTCGCGATCGGACAAGGGCGTCGCCTTGCGCCCGTCGAGGTCGAAACGAACGGTGACGCCCTCCAATATCGTGCAGCGTTTACCGTCGGGGCGCCGCGACAATATCGTGCGGTGCCGGAGCGACGAGCGCCCGACCGACAGGATGCCGCCGGCAAGGACAAGCAAGTCCCCCGCGACCAGTTCGTGAAGATAGCGAATCTCGTGCGAGACATCGGCCCAGCCAACGTTGCGGCCATCGACCTCGCCCGCGGTGAGTCCGAAATACCCGAGCAGATGGTACACCGCATTGTCCATTAACGGCATCTGGTGCTGGACCGACATGTGCCCCATCGCGTCACAATGCCAAGGGAAGACGACTCCGCGGAAGGTCTCTACCGGCACTCTTCCTATTGATTCCAGGGTGTTTTCGGATTTCATCGGGCGCCTTTCCGTTACCGTTCGCATCGAGGTAATCGCCGATGCTTGACTTGTCTACACAGATTATACACAATGTGTTCACTGATTATCCGCACTCTCGTCACAATCCATAAAACGTGCAAAAGGGGATATTATGCGTAGCAAGCTGAAGACTGGATCGGGCCTCGGGGCACTCGCCGCACTGCTATGGACGGCGCCCGCCTTCGCGCAGACGGCCGACGACGCCGACAAGAGCGGGAGTGCAAATGAAATCGTGGTGACCGCGCAGAAGCGTGAGGAACGGCTTCAGGATGTTCCGATCTCGATCACCTCGCTCGGCGGCAAGGATCTCGACGCACAGGCAAGCGGCGGCGTCAGTGAAGCTTTGCGCTCGGTTGCTGGCATTTCGATCACTAGCTCGCCGCAGGGCGGCGGAACTCAGCTTACGATCCGCGGTGTCGCTGCCAACGGCGCGACCCTCTCAGGCTCCAGCACCTCGGCTTTTTATATCGACTCGGTTCCGTTCGGCCTCGTCAAGTCGGCGATCCTTCCCGACACCAACGCCTACGACATGTCGCGGATCGAGGTGCTGCGCGGACCGCAAGGCACGCTTTATGGTGCCAACGCGCTGAACGGCGTCGTTCGCGTGCTCACCAACGATGCCAGTCTCGACCGCTTCGAGTTCAAGGCCCGCGCCGGCGTAGCCGCCACCGAAAGCGGAGATCAGAGCTATCGCACCGACATGGCGGTCAACATCCCGCTGGTTGAAGACAAACTCGGTCTGCGTATCGTCGGCGGTTTCGAAAATGCCGGCGGCTGGATCGACCAGCCGGCGCGCGGCATCAGGAATGCGAACGACAGCCAGTCGCGCAACATCCGGATCAAGCTCAACGGCCAGCCGACCGACGCGTTCAGCTTCGGCCTGTCGGCATGGATCTCGCGCATCGATCAGGATGCGCCCGCCTATGCCAATGAAGACGGGAACCAGCTGACCACGGTGCCTCTGCCGCAAAAACTAAACTATGACGCTTTCAGCGCCAAACTTGGCTACGACTTCGGCGCGTTCCAGGTATCGAGCGCGACGAGCTATCTCAAATTCACCAACCTCAGCGAGCGCGACTATACCAATCTCGCCGCCAATCAGACGCTCCACACTGAAATCAGATCGAAGATCTTCACCGAGGAGCTGCTGATCAATTCTTCCGGCGACGGCGACTGGCGCTGGTCGGTCGGCGGCTTTTACCGCGACGCATCCGACCTTCTGAACCAGACTTTGTTCGTCCTGCCCGCGCCGATCAACTTTAAGGACAAGTCGCGCTCGTTCGCGGCGTTCGGCGAAGTCACGCGCAGCTTCATGGACGGCACGCTCGAGGTCACCGGCGGCCTGCGCTACTTCAAGGACCGCGTGACCCAGATCGAGCTGACGCCGACCACGGGCAACCCCGCGCAGCCGCTAGCGCGCCGCACCGACAGCTTCGAAGCGGTGACCCCGCGCGCGGTGGTCACCTGGCTGCCGAGCCGGCGCTTTACCGCCTATGCCTCCTATTCGCAGGGCTTTCGCAGCGGCTTCAACCAGAGCCCGACGATCATCCGCACCGCCCCCGGCATCCCGCCGGTCAAGGCTGACCGCCTGTCGAACTATGAAGTTGGCGCAAAAGGCAGTCTCCTTGGCGGCGCGCTGACCTTCGATGCCGCGGTCTACTATATCGACTGGAAGGATATTCAGCAGAACCTCAACGTCGATATTAATGGCGTCGTCTTTGCAGCGACGGTCAATGGGCCGAAGGCGAGCGGATTGGGCACCGACCTCTCGTTAACGGCGCATCCGATTGAGGGGCTCGACATCGGCGGCACTTTCAGCTGGAACGGGCTCGACCTGGCTGGTCCGATCGTGACGCAAACCGCCGGCGGCCCCGTCACTCTGTATCAAAAGGGCGACCGTCTTGCCTTCTCGCCCGAATATACGGCGAGCGGCTTCCTCGAGTACCGCTTCCCAATCGGGCAGGCGGGGCTGAAGGGCGTGCTGTCGGGGTCGATGACCTATCGCTCGAAAATTCCTGCGCGGTTGCTGGCCGCAGGTACCGCGCGCTATTTCCTCAGCGACGAGCCGCTGCTTGCCCGCGCCAGCCTCGGGCTCGAATCGCCCGACAAATGGACCGCCTCGCTTTATGCCGAGAATATTGGCGGCTGGAACGGCATCACCCAGCCTCCGACGGATATCAGCCAGCAATATCGCGTGCGTCCGCGCACTTTCGGGCTGCAGTTCGAATTCCGTTATTGAGTCTCTTGTGGGGGCCGGATCGCTCCGGCCCCTTTTTCAAAAGGTTTGCCCGTGCCCTCCCCGGAAAGCGATCTCCCCTCCCCCGCAGCCGAAGCGATCGAAGCCCAGGTCCGCGATTATTTCGAGCGCCTCTACCGGCCCGGCACGGGGCAGTTTCATGGGATAGTCCATGTCGCGGCCAATCCGGCGAGCGGCGTCATCGCCTTTTCGGGCCCGATGATACGCGCCGGCGGCGGCTTCCCGGTCACGCGTATCGGGCTTCTCGCTCCCGACGGCGCGGTCACGCTTCTCGGCAGCGATACCGCGAACGACAGCCAGCCGAAATGGTCGCCCGACGGTTCCCGTCTCGCCTTTCTGTCCGATCGCGATCATGGGGCGGGCAACTTCCAGCTGATGATCGCATCGGCCGAAGCCCCCGATGCCGCCTCCGCGCCCGCGCCCATCGCCGGCGAGGCAATCGAGAGTTTCGTCTGGGCTGCCGACAGCCGTCACTTGCTGCTTCAGAGCGCCGACGCAGGCGCCGATGCCGCCGGATCAGCCGCGACTGCGCGGATCGGGGGCGGTGCCAGCGAACGGCCCTCATGGATGCCCACCGTCGAAACGGGCAGCCACGACGGCCTGTGGCGCCATGCGCATATCCTCGACATCGAATGCGGAGCGCTCGGGCGCGTCGGTGTTGATGGCCAGAATGTCTGGGAGGCCGACTGGTGCGGCCCCGACGCCGTCGTCGCGATCATCTCGGCCAGTCCGACCGAGGGCGGCTGGTACCAGACCGAAATCGCGATCGCCCCGGCTGCCGGCGGGGCGTTCGAACGCTTCGCCGCGAGCGAAGTCGAGCTTGCGGGGGTGACGGCCTCGCCCGATGGCAAGACGATCGCGGTGATCGAGGGACGCTTCCACCGCACCGTCCAGCTCGGCTCGCTCATCCTTTACGACCGCGCGACGGGCGCGCCGCGCGAGCCCGATATCGGCGCGCAGGTTTCAGCGCTCGCTTGGCGCGATACGAAGCGCCTCTTCTTCACCGGCTTCACCGCTCCCGGATCGATCGCAGGAACCCTGAATATCGCAAGCAACACTGTAGCGATCGAATGGCGGGCATCGGGCACGGCCGGGCGCAAAGTGCCCTATGCGGTCCCCGAGGGACGCGATGCGGTTCTCGTCCCCGGTCATGCCTTCAACCGCTATCCCTATCTCGCGCGTTCGGGTCCGACGGGCGAAGAGTTGCTGCTCGACCTCACCCCGCCCGATCTGGCGCCGATCCAGGCGCGGATGAAGCCGGCCGAGGTTGTTCGCTGGCAGGGCCGCGATGGGCTCGAAATCCTCGGCTATCTTGCGATGCCTGATGGGGTAGAACGCCCGCCGCTCGTCGCCTTCATCCACGGCGGCCCTTCGCACCTGTTCCGCGACAGCTGGACCTTCGACAACCCGCTCGCGGCGTTGCTCGTCAGTTCGGGCTATGCGGTGCTCTTCCCCAATCCGCGCGGCAGTTCGGGGCGCGGGCTCGATTTCGCGAGCCGCGTAATCGGTGACATGGCGGGCGAGGATGCCTACGACATTCTGGCGGGTATCGACCATGTGATCGCCAACCGTCCGGTCGACGGCAGCCGGCTGTTCGTGACCGGGGGCAGCTACGGGGGCTTCATGACGACGTGGCTCGTCGGTCAGACAGGACGCTTCCAGGCCGCCTGCGCGATCGCGCCGCTGACCGACATGCGCAGCCAGTTTTTCACAGCACATCATCCCGAATTCCTGTCGCTCTATTCGGGCGGCGATCCCTATGACGTCGGCGGCGTCTTCGACCAGCGTAGTCCGCTGGCGCATGCGAACAAGGTGACGACCCCGACGCTGCTCATCGCGGGCGAGATGGACAAGACAACGCCGCCGGCACAGGCGGTGCAGTTCCACCATGCGCTCGTCCTCGGCGATGTGCCGACCAATCTCGTTCTTTATCCCGAAGAGGGCCACGCCGCTGCGCGCTACGAGGCTCAGATCGATCAAGGAACCCGCGTGCTGCGCTGGTTCGCACAATGGAAAGATCGCAATTGAGTACGCCCCCTCCACCCGCGGCCGTGCAGGGCGGCGGCGCGGCGCATCTCTACACCCCCTCCCGGCGCTGGCTGTTCCTCTCCATTCTTTTCTTGGTAGGCGCGTCGAGCTCGATCGACCGCGTTGTCATCTCGGTGCTGCTCGAACCGATCAAGCAAGAGTTCCAGGTCTCCGACACCCAGCTCGGCCTGCTAAGCGGCCTCTCCTTCGCATTGCTCTATTCGGCGTTCGGTCTGCCGATCGCGCGCTTTGCCGATCGCGGCAACCGCAAGAAACTGATCGCGGTCGCGATTTCGGTCTGGAGCCTGATGACGGTGCTGTGCGCGGCGGCGGCCAGCTTCTGGCAGCTGCTGCTCGCCCGCATCGGCGTGGGAGTGGGAGAGGCTGGCGCGACCCCGCCCGCGCAGTCGCTGATCGTCGATTATTTCCCCACCGCGCAGCGCGCCCGCGCGATCGGTATCTTTGCGACATCGGGAACGGTCGGCTATCTAATCGGCCTCTCGGCGGGATCGCAGCTCGTCGCGGCCTATGGTTGGCGTGCGACGCTCGTTGCTTTTGGCCTGCCCGGGCTGCTGATCGCCGCGCTCGTCTACTGGATACTCGACGAACCGCGCCAACGAGCCGACGCCGCAGTGCGGCGCGGCAGTAGCGAGGATTTTCGCACCTCGGTCGGCCGGCTTGCCGCGAAGCGGTCCTTCGTCCTGATGCTGACCGGCTTCACGCTTTATCATTTTGCGGCCTATGGCTCACTCGTCTTTGTGCCCTCCTATCTCGTGCGCGTGATCCAAAGTCCGATCGAGCAGGCAGGGCTCTATTATGGCGCGACCTCGGCGCTCGCGGTGCTGATCGGCAGCCTTGCCGGCGGAGCTATTCATGACGCGCTGTCGCGGCGCGATCCGCGCTGGATCGTCCGTTTTCCGGCCATCGCATTCGGACTCGCCGCGCTGCCCAATTGCGCGATGTTCCTGATCGACGATCTACTCAGCTTTCTGATTGTCAGCACGATCGGCGGCATTCTGCTCTACGCCGCGCTACCCGCCGCCTTCGCCGCGATCCATGCGGTATGCGGCAGCGCGCGCCGCGCTACGGCAATTGCGGTCGTCCTTTTCTTCGGCAATCTGCTGGGCTTTGGCCTCGGGCCAGTGATCACCGGTGCGCTCAGCGACCATTTCAGCGCGATCCACGGTCCCGAAGGTTTGCGCTATGCACTGATCATCGTGATGGCGCTGACTGTTCCGACTGCCTACTTCTTTTACCGTGCGAGCGGCAAGGTGGCGGAAGATCAGGAGGATTGAGGCTGGCGGCTGCGGCTCAGCCGCGGCCGGACAGCGAGAAATCGGCGGTGCTAGAACCGGCGATAAACGTCTTCATCCGTTCGCGAAACTCGTCCGAATGTTCATAGACGAGCCGTTCGGCCTCGGCAGCATCGCCCCGGCGGATCGCGTCGATCATCTGGTTATGCTGCTCGATGACGTCGGAATAGCTCAGGAGCGCCTCGCCATTCTGGCGAAAAGCGAGCAGCGACAGCCGCATGACGCCGCGCAGCATTTTCGAGCAATCGGCGGCAAGGAACTTGTTCCCGCATGCCTGATTGATCGCATCGTGAAAGGCCCAGTTCGCGTCGACGATCTGGCGCGGATCGCGTGTTTCGCTTGCGACCGCGAATTCGCGGTTGCGCCGTTCGAGCAGGTCGAGATGGTGCGGCTTGCGGCGGAGCGCGGCCCAGCGCGTCGTGGCGCGTTCATAGAGTTCGAGTGCTTCAAGAACCTGCGGGACCTGATCGAGGTCGAGCGGCGCCACGCGCGCACCGCGGTTCGGTGCCAGCACGACAAGGCTGTCCGACGCGAGCCGGATCAACGCCTCGCGGATCGGAGTTCGCGAATAGCCGAGCTCGCGGCTGAACTGGACCTCGTCGAGCTCGGTGTTCGGCGCCAGATCGAGGTTCAGTATCTGCTCGCGCAGCAAGGCATACACCTTCTGCCCCGAGGATTGACGGGCGATCTCGTCGCTTATGTCGGCGACCTCGGCCAGATCGTCGGATTTCGCGGGTTTGTTTTGGATTGCGCGCATCGGCTGTCTCTACGCTGCATGGGTCATCGCAATCAACCTCGACATGAACCGCGCGCCCGCCTCGATCTGCGCGATCTCAATATATTCGTCGGGACGATGGGCCTGCACGATCGAACCGGGTCCGCAAATTACCGTCGAGATGCCCGCGATCTGAAACTGCCCCGCCTCTGCGCCATAGGACACGGCGCCTGCGGGAGCCGCCTCTTCGCACAGCATCGCGGCCAGTTGCTCGGCCGACCCGTCTTCCTCGCGCCGCAGCGGCGGCACCTGCGCGATCGGGTTGACCTCCACGCCAGTCTCCGCGCCCTCGGCTTTTAGGCGCGTCCGCGCCGTCTCCACGGCCACCCAGAATGGCGCGAGCACGGCATCCGCTTCGCGGTCGGGCACCGTGCGCAGGTCAAATGTGAACCGGCATTCGCGCGCGAGGATATTGGCCGCGGTACCGCCGTGAATCGTTCCCACGGTCAGGGTGGACCAGGGAGGGTCGAAACGCGCGTTGCGATGGCCGGTGCGCTCGCTTTCGGCGATCCGGCCAAGCACGCTCAATATGTCGATCGCGATCATGTTCGCTGACACGCCCTCGTGCACCAGGCTCGAATGCGCTTCGCGCCCGGTAACGACGACTTCGTAAAGATGAATCCCCTTGTGGCTGTTGATGATCGCCATTTCGGTTGGCTCACCGACGATCGCCGCGGCCGGGCGATGTCCTTCAGCCACCAGCGCATTGATCAGGTCGGGCGCGCCGAGGCAGCCGATCTCTTCGTCATAGGAAAAGGCGAGATGGACCGGGCGCGTCATCTTGCGGGGTGTAAGATAGGGCACCGCAGCGAGCGCGAGCGCGATAAAACTCTTCATGTCGGCGGTGCCGCGCCCATAGAGCCGTCCTTGATCCTCCACGAGCGTGAAGGGATCGCGGCTCCACGGCTGGCCTTCAACCGGAACTACGTCTGTATGTCCCGAAAGCACGAGGCCGCGCGCCTCAGCCGGGCCGATCGTCGCGAGCAAATTCGCCTTGCTGCCGTCGGCGTTGTTGATGCGCCGCGCGACGACGCCATGCCCGGCCAGATAATTCTCGACATATTCGATCAGGGCGAGGTTCGTTGCGCTCGATGTAGTGTCGAACGCGATCAGGCGGGCAAGAATCTCGATCGCCGATGCGGCGAGAGCCGGCGCAAGATTGTCTCCGTTTTTCGGCGCACGTGTCACCGGCCGCGGCCCTTCTGCAGCTTCAGTGTCGCGAAAGACCGTCACGCGCATCCCGCCCGCGCGCGCCGTCCAAAACCTTCTTGCATGAAAACCCCTGTTGCGACTGCCAACGGCAAATTATTGTATACATATTGTATTTTTTCTGTCGGCGGTCAATAGGGATTGCGCTAATACAAGGCGAATGTGCGGGACGATACGGACTTGGAATTGGTATAACTCGGGCAAAACCTCCGCGATCGACTGCTGGCTATAGAAATGAGTCGTGATGCCGATGCGCGCCTGCGGGTAGAACCCTCGGTGATTGAACGCATGCGTTCGGCTACAAAGGTCGCATCTTCGCGAATGGTGGCCGCTGCACGAACCACTGCGTGGATTGGCGCTGTCATCGATGTAAAGCCATCCAGCGAGCGTCGCATATGATTGAACGTCCGCTGCCATAGGCAGACCCTTTCGACTCCTTCAACCTGAGGAGTCGAACGATGAATGAGCTTATCCAGATTGGCCCGATCAGCCCGCTACGCCAGCGCCTGCTCGACGACATGGCGATGCGCAGGTTCGGGCCGGAGACGCAGCGTAATTATCTGCGCGACGTCGGACGGTTCGCGACCTGGCTCGGACGCTCGCCGCACACCGCGAGTGCGGAGGATGTCCGCCAGTTCCAGATCGATCAGCAGCAAGCGGGCGTTCCGGTGCCGACGATGAACAGCATCGTCAGTGCGCTCCGCTTCTTCTTCACCGAGACGCTCGACCGCCCCGATCTCGCGCGCAAGCTGATCCGCGCCAAGCAGGTTCGCAAGATCCCCGTCGTCCTCACCATGGCCGAGGTGAAGCGGCTGCTCGATGCCACGCGCTGCCTCAAGCACCAGGCTGCACTGTCGGTTGCGTACGGCGCCGGGCTGCGCGTCGCCGAGGTCTCAGCGCTCAAGGTCAGCAATATCGACAGCAAACGCATGCTGCTGCGTGTCGAGCGCGGTAAAGGCGGACGCGACCGCAACGCCATGCTGCCCGAAGGCTTGCTCCTGCTGCTGCGCGACTGGTGGCACGCCGGACGACAGCAGGGCATTTTGTATCGCGACGGCTGGCTCTTTCCCGGACAGGGCGCAGCGGCCCCGATCAGCACCCGCCAGCTCCACCGCGTCGTCGTCGAGGCGGCTGAGGCGGCCGATATCGACAAGCGCGTCGGGCCGCACACCTTGCGCCACAGCTTTGCCACCCACCTGCTCGAAGACGGCGTCAACATCCGCGTCATCCAGGCGCTGCTCGGACACGCCAACCTCAATACCACCGCCTTTTACATGCAGGTCGCAACGAAGACGACGCGTAAGGTGACCAGCCCGCTCGACAGGCTCGCGCTGGCATCGCCCATCGAGGAGCCACCCGACGGCTAAGGCTGATGCGCACCTCGCTCGAGGTCGCCGACATCTTCCGTGCTGCAGGGCCCGCGTATCGCACAACACATGCCGGGCATCTGAGCCTGCATCAGCTCAAGATCATGTCGGCGATCGAACATTGCCGCACCGCCGCGCTCGGTGGACACGTCGAAGCCTGTACCGACTGTGGTCACTGGCGCATCGCCTACAACAGTTGCCGCAACCGGCATTGCCCCAGATGCCAGGGCGCCGCGGCGCGCACCTGGCTCGAGGCCCGCGAGGCCGACCTGCTCCCGGTCGGCTATTTCCACGTCGTCTTCACCCTCCCTGCCGAGGTCGCCGCGATCGCCTTCCATAACAAGGCGCTGGTCTATGACCTGTTGTTCAAGGCCGCGGCCGATACGATGCTGACCATCGCCGCCGATCCCAAGCACCTCGGCGCCCGGATCGGCATCACCGCCGTCCTTCACACATGGGGATCCGCCCTCACCCATCATCCCCACATCCACATGATCGTGCCGGGCGGCGGCATATCGCGCGATGGGACACGCTGGATATCCGCACGCCCCGCCTTCCTGCTGCCGGTACGCGTGCTCGGCGCACTGTTCCGCCGCTTGTTCCTCACCCGACTGCGCGCCCTCCATGACCGTGGGCAGCTCGCCTTCTTCGGCGGCATGACCCAGCTCGCCGAGCGGCGCGCTTTCCTGCGGCACCTCTCGCCGGTCCGCAAAAAGCGCTGGGTCGTCTACGCCAAGCCGCCGTTCGCAGGGCCCGAAGCGGTGCTCGCCTATCTGTCGCGCTACACCCACCGGGTTGCGATATCGAACAGCCGCCTCGTCCGCTTCGACGATGCCGGGGTCACCTTCCGATATAAAGATTATCGCCAGGGCGGCGCCAACCGCCAGCAGGTCATGACCCTCGCAGCTGACGAGTTCCTCCGCCGCTTCCTGCTCCACGCCCTGCCGCGTGGGTTCCACCGCATCCGCCACTTTGGCCTCCTCGCCAGTGCCAGGCGCAAGGACCATCTCGAACGCGCCCGCCGTCTGCTCAATGTTGCCCCCGCGCCGGCCGACGATCCGCCCGCCGAGCTCGAAGCTCAGCCGCTGTGCCCGTGCTGCGGTGGCACCATGGTGATCATCGAGGTCTTCGAACGTCGCTATCAACCCCGAGCGCCGCCACCGCCATCACTCTCATCCGGGACGCAGACGCCGTGACCCGGCACGGCTCATCCACTCCCGTAACCGGCGCAGCCCTGCGTCCGGAAGCGGACACACTTGCGCTCGCCCTGCCGAAAAGCAGACGCCGCTATATCAAAATCGGTCCGTCCGCTTTTCGGCGTCCGCTTTTGCGATCTAAATTCAGACGGTCCGATCTCAGATGCGTCCGATTTTGGGCAGCAACGTCCAGCACCACGACCTGCGCAAAACCGCTTTCCCCATAGCTCAGTCCATGCATCCCGCGGTTCGGGCATCGAAGACTTTCCGACGCCTGGCGGCGTCCGAAACTCTCAACGCAAGCTGTCCGACCGGTGTCGGATACAGAACAAGGAAAAGCCGACGTTCGCGATTTCGATACATGAAAATCAAGCTCGCTTAAAACACCGGGAGAAGCGGGAACGGTTTTCATACGCGACCAACCAGTACCTCCGCTTTTCGGACTGCGTCGTCAAAACTTTCGACAAAATGCAAACTGGAACCGGCTTCATCGAGTTTGCCGCGACGGAGCATCTCCATCGGCTGAGTTCGAACGCCCGAGAAGATGATCTGCGCTCCAGCGCGCCGCGCTTGGATTACAAACTCGTGGACGCCCGCAACCCCGCTGGCATCGAGCAAGGGGACTTCGCGCATCCGCAAAATGAGTATCTTCGGCGTCTGACCTAATCGCCGCAAAGCGTCGAGCAATTCGCCAGCAACGCCGAAGAAGAACGGGCCCGAAATCCGGAATACCTCGACACCATCGGGCAGCGCATCGCGCTGGCTCAGGTCCTCGCCATCGAGGTCTCGCGCGTCGGATAAATCATTGTCATTCTCAATTTGGACGGTTTCGCTCATTCGGGCCATGAACAGCAAAGAGGCCGCCGTAACCCCGACACCAATTGCCACCGTTAGATCGACCAATACCGTCAAGCCGAAGGTCAGCAGCAATATTCCGCGATCGCTGTTGGGCATTGAGAGCAAGGCGGTGAACCGCTCATACTCGCTCATCCCCCACGCCACCATGAACAGGATGGCGGCAAGGGCCGCCATCGGCACATAGGCCATCAGGTCGGTGGCAAACAGGATGAACAGCAGCAGGAAAACGGCATGCGCTATGCCGGCGACCGGCGTTTTGGCGCCGGCCTTGATATTGGTGGCAGTGCGGGCGATCGCGCCTGTCGCCGGCAAGCCACCGAACAGCGACGAGGCCATGTTCGCGATGCCTTGGCCAACTAATTCCTGATTGGAACGGTGCCGCGTGCCCGTCATCCCGTCCGCGACGACCGCGGACAGCAATGCCTCTATCCCAGCAAGAAAGGCAATCGTGAACGCGGCCGGGAGCAGTTCCTGGATCTTGGCCAGGGTGAATTGGGGCAAGGCCGGCATCGGAAGTCCCGCAGGCATTTCGGGAAACCGCGATCCCACGGTGTCGACGGGCAGTTTCAGGACCGCCACGACAATCGACGCTAGCAGCACGGCGATCAGAAATCCCGGCAGGCGGGGCGCCAGTCGGCGCAGGATGACGATCGTGGCGAGCGCGCCAAGACCAACGCAAACTGTCACGAACTGCACCGTTGACAAGGCACCGAAATAGGCTTGCCACTTGGGCAGAAAATCGGCGGGAACAGATCTCATGGACAGGCCGAGAAAGTCCTTCACCTGGCTCGACGCGATGATGACAGCGATGCCAGCGGTGAAGCCCGTCACGACTGGGTGGGGAATGAATTTGATCATTTGCCCGAGGCGGGCAATGCCCGCGACAAACAGGATGACACCCGCCATCGAGGTTGCGATGAGCAGCCCATCATAGCCGTGCTGGGCGATGACGTTGAAGATGACGACGACAAAAGCGCCCGTCGGTCCGCCGACCTGGGTTCGCGACCCGCCAAGTGCGGAAATCAGAAAGCCAGCGATGACCGCCGTGACCAAACCCTTGTCCGGCGACGCGCCGCTGGCAATGCCGAGCGCCATCGCCAGCGGCAGGGCGACAATCGCAACGGTCAGCCCGGCCAGCACATCGGCGCGAAATGTCCGCGCGTCATAGCCTTCGCGCAACGTGCTGATCAGCTTGGGCGTGAAGGACTGCATCGTGCGCTAAATTCGCTGTTCATCAAAGCGCGGCCCATCATCGCGATCGAAAAGGATGGAATTGACGCGGCCCGCCGATTTTCCGCTGCTTGTTTCACGAAGGCGAACCCCGCGACCTACCGCTTCGCTCGGTGCATTTTCGCCGATCAGCTCAATGCCATTGCTTTCGAGCGCGCGAATGACCTTAACGAGGGTATCGACGACACCCCGAACCTGGCCGTCGGATGCTTCCATGCGCTGAATCGTCGGCAACGATAGCCCCGCCAGCTCAGCCAGTTGCCGTTGATCGATACCCAGCAGGGCGCGTGCGGCACGCATTTGTTGCGACGTGATCATAGAGCCTCCTGATATATAAGGTATCAAATATCAGTATTAACACTTCATAATAACCGTGTATATATGATTACACCTCGTTGACCGAGAAGCGATTGCGCGCCGTATGTCGCTGCGCACAAGCGGATTGGACCGTGGCGGTCCGATGGTAGCCGAATCAGCGCGTTGCCGAGCAGGAGCAGAGGAAATGACGATAGTCGTTGTAGTGATCGTTTCGGCTTTGCTGATCGCGTTGTTTGTGGGCGTCACTATTGCAGGCGGCAAGTCGCACGACCGTCAGAATGAAGCGGCCAAGAAGAAGTGCGCCGCGCCTCCGCCCGCTGAAAGCAATCGACCTTCCGTCGATCGCACCGATGGTCCCTCGCAGTCGGTTCACTGACAAATTCAAGGACATTGGCGTGACGATGTTTGTGCCCATTCTCGAGAACATCCGGCAGCGGTTCGTGATTCAGGACGTCACGGTGCAGGCTGCGACCGCCGATCCTGCGCCCGGAGAGAAGAAAATCGAGTTCATTCTTCGAACCGAAAATAGCCCTGTCGAGCTGGTCCCGCCTCTTGGCGAAGCCATATTACTGATGGCGGGAATCGGTCGGGCGCTCGACGAGTGCAATCGGCAAAGCGCGGGAGCGGAAGGACGATGAACCGAAATGCCACCACATGACATATTATGGGAGATGCGCCCATGACGCCTCCCATCAAGGTGCGCGCGCAGTTGAAACGTCCAAAGCCCTTCGAGCGCCAGGTCGTCCTTTCGTTCGAAGGGACGCAGCCGCAGGCTGACATCATATTGTCTGCCAGCCAGGCAGCAATGCTGATGTTCGAGATCGGACACGCGCTCGAAGAAGTTGAACGGCTGGCGAAAGGCCCGAGCGCCGACCGGCGGCTGTCGCTCAAATTTCCCGCGCATGATCCGCGCCGCTAGATGCCGCAACCCAAACCGCACGCCATCATGAGCCATGTAGCGACAGACTGCGCTGCTGTAACAAGGAACCGCAACGTGCCTGACTGCTCCATCGGCCCTTTTGACGAGCTGCCAAGGCAGAAGCCCTCGATCCCGCCCGCCAGCGACGCCATTCGTGGCGGAGGCGGCGCCCGTTCCCGTGCGCAGCCCAATCATCCTCGCAGCGGCTTCGAGGCGGCCTTGCGGGGCGCTTTGAATCGCTGCCCCAGTTGCGGCCAGACCGCGCTATTCGCGCGTTACCTGAAACCGGTCGATCACTGCGAGATGTGCTTGCAGGACTGGACGCCGCAGCAAGCCGACGATTTTCCGGCCTATCTCTCCATCCTTATAACCGGGCATTTGTTGGCGCCGGTGATCATCGCGCTCGTCAGTCATTGGGATGTTCCGACGTGGCTCCTGATGGCGCTCGTGCTCACGTTGGCGGCGGGGACGATGACCGCGCTTCTCCAGCCCGCGAAAGGCGCGGTCATCGCGATGCAGTGGTGGCTGAGCATGCATGGGTTCGCTCGACCCGAGCCGATCCAGGACGCGGGCCCCTCAGCGGCCAAATCCGAATAGCGGCACACGCTGACGAGCGGAGCGCAAGTGAAGCTTTCGTAAACAAAGGAAAATTTGATGCTCAATAGCGAAGTTTTTGCAGCCCGGGCCGAGATGAGTGCGCGTGAAGCGGAAAAATGCACCCTGCCACAAACCAGAAATCAGCTGATACTCGCCGCCGAAGTCTGGCGGGAGAAGAGCCGCTACGCCTCGCAGTTTGAAAGCCGCGACGTGCGAGCTCCCGTCCGGTCGAAACGCCAATCGATCCGCCTGCAAGGCGCGGCCGAACAGCCGCGCTCCGTCCATCGCCCGCGTTCAACACGCCGGAATCTGTTGCTTCGCAAGCTTGCCGCGCCGCCGCGTCAGCATGAACAGCCCTGAGCCAATTGCGCGAGCCCGGTCGTCGACCGACATATGTTTCAGGGACGCTGGACGGTGAACGCCAGGATCGCGGCGATGGCCACGGCAGGCCATAGCGCGTGCGCGCCCATTTGGATGTAGGTTGCTGCTCCCAACATAGCGCCCAACCCCAATGTCGCTGCCAGCAAAGCATAAGGAACCCAATTGGCCCCCGCATCCCCTGAAAGGCGCGCCGCCAAGCGATGCCCGAGCGAGGTGAGAAAATAATGGGCGCCGATTGAACCATGGCCGATGTCGACAACCCTATTTGCGACCCCGACAGCCGTCGCCATTGCGGCCCCTGATCGCACGCATCTTGAAGCGAAGCGCAGGGTGCGGCATCAGCGTGCTGGCGAAATTCTAGGTTCAGCAGATGAAGACCAGCTGATCATAAAGCTGCATGCCAGTTCTTGGCCGATTGGCGTCGGTCGGCTTTCAGGCATGGATCTGGGATAGCCGTCATTCTGCAGAATCCGTCGGCAATGACTCAAAGCGACCGGGAGCAGAATGACTGTGCTAGTCGAAATAGAGCTGCCGTTTTGGGATGCTATCCTTGGCATTGCGGGCGTCACAAACATGGGCGAGGTCCTTGAAACAATGATCAGCGGTGGCGCGAGGGCATATCCGGCGCTAAGCTCAATGCGGGATGATTAAGGGGGGAACTGACTGTGGGCCGCCTTGCAAATTTTTGCGCTTTTTCTTTGCTTATAGCCACGTCAGCGCATGCCACCCCCTATCGCGCCGAAATTGTTCGCGACGATTGGGGCATTCCGCACATCACCGGTCGCTCGGACGCCGACGCAGTGTTTGGAATGATCTATGCTCAGGCCGAGGATGACTTCAACCGGATCGAAATAAACTATCTCACCAGTCTCGGTCGCCTGGCCGAGGTCGAAGGCGAGAAGGCGCTGTGGCAGGACCTGCGCCAGCGGTTGTGGATCGATCCGAACGAATTGAAGGCCCAATATGCCCAAAGCCCGCCTTGGCTGCGCAAGCTTATGCAGGCATGGGCGGCGAGTCTAAACCAGTATCTAGCCGACCATCCGGAAGTAAAACCCAAGGTGCTGACCCGGTTTGAACCGTGGATGGCGCTGAGCTTTTCCGAAGGATCAATTGGTGGCGATATCAGCCGCGTTTCGCTCAGCCAACTGCAAGCCTTTTACGAGCGCCGCACAGTAGCGCTGACCGCTGAAGAGCGCGGCCTCGTGACGCGCGAGCCGACCGGCTCCAACGGCTTTGTGATCGCGCCGTCTCATAGCGCCAGCGGCCATCCGCTGCTGCTGATCAACCCGCACACCAGCTTCTTCTTCCGCGCCGAGCAGCAGGTGACGAGTGGACAGGGTCTTAACACTTATGGTGCGGCAACCTGGGGGCAGTTTTTCATCTACCAAGGTTTCAACCAGAATGCGGGGTGGATGCACACCACCAGTTCAGCCGATACGATCGACGAGTTCGCCGAGACAGTGGAGAAAGGGACTGGGGGCAATAAGTGGACGTATCGTTACGGCAAGGAGGAACGCCCAGTAACCGTCGAGACCGTTGCGCTCGCTTATCGCAAGCCGGACGGCGCCGTTGGTAGTCGGGCGTTCAGTGTCTACTCCACACATCACGGCCCAGTGGTCCGCGAAGCCGACGGCAAGTGGATTTCGGCGGCGTTAATGCATAGGCCGGTAGCGGCGCTGCAACAGAGTTTTTTGCGCACCAAGGTCAAAGACCTCGCTGGTTTTCGCCGTGTTGCGGAGCTGCAGGCAAATTCGACGAACAACACCTTGTTTGCCAGCAAAGCGGGTGAGACAGCGCTGTTCCTCCCGCAATTCATGCCGCGGCGCGCTCCACGCTTCGATTACACAAAGCCTGTCGACGGAAGTAACCCGGCCACAGACTGGAAGGGACTGCACGCGTTTCGGGAGCTGCCGCAAGTGGTTAACCCAGCCAACGGCTGGGCAATGAACGTCAACGACGGGCCTTGGTGGGCGGCAGGAGCCGATAGTCCCAACCAGTCAGCTTACGCGCGCTATTTCGACCAGGTCGGTAGCCGCCCGCGCACTGCTGCGGCGCTGCGGGTGCTGGCGGCGCGGCCCAGTTTCACGCTCGACCAGCTCGTAGAAGCGGCTTACGATCCATGGATACCGCTGTTCGCCCAGCAAATCCCGGAAGTGGTCGCTGCGCAGGCGCGCAACCCAGATACCTCGCGCGCAGAGGCTGTCGCCCTCCTTGCTGGATGGGATCACCGGTGGAGCCTGGCTTCAACCGAAACAAGTCTCGCTGTGTTCTGGGCCGATGCGCTATGGGAGCGGATATCCGTCGAGGCCGGAGTGCCAATGTCCCCAGTGCAGCCCGCGCTGATGGCGCAAGCCAGCGACGCTGACCAACTCGCCGCACTTGATGCGGCGATCGCTCGGCTCAAATCGGACTTTGGTTCGTGGACGGTGCCCTGGGGCGAAATCAACCGCTTCCAACGCCTCGACGGGGCAATCGTCCGAACCTTTGACGATACCAAACCAAGTATTTCGGTGCCGTTTGTCTCAGCCAACTGGGGCTCGCTCGCCTCGTTCGGCGCACAGCGCTATCCGGGGACTCGGCGTTATTATGGCGACTACGGCAACAGCTTCGTCGCGGCCGTCGAATTCGGTCCTCGCGTCCGCGCTCGCGCGGTAACCGCAGGAGGTCTAAGCAGCGACCCCGCCTCGCCACACTTTAACGATCAGGCGAAGCGTTATGCACAGGGGAATTTGCGGGCCGTGTATTTCTATCCCGAGGATCTCGCCGGGAAGGTGCGTTCACGCAAGGTTGTGCGCGGTAAAGACTGACGTTCTGCTATGATCCACCGGCACAACAGTCTGGGACAAATGGCGAGGTTGCCGCCTTTATGGCCCCTTCTAAGCCGCCCCGGTAGATGTTGACTGACTGGAATTGGGCGTCTTGCTGACGCGGGTCGCAATCTGCGCGAACGGCGGGTTTCGGGCAGCCGTCTCGCGGTCGGCTACGACTGACTTGAGGCGCTAACCAGACCGTACAATCACAGCTTACGCGTCGACGCTGATGCATTAGCACCAGCATGCTTACCGACAAAAAGCCCGTCGACGTTAAGGCGCTCGAACGCCATATTCTCACGTTCCACCCCCACTTGCCCGCATTTACCTCATCGCAACCGCACACGGCTAAGTTTGAACCGTGGCCCGCCGCCCCTCGCCTAGATTTCACGCACGCCATTCGCGCAACAAGCCGCCGCACCGACGCTCGTATCGCGCGCGCAATTGGCTCAGCATTTCGCGGCTCCGGCCGATCCTGCTGCTCGGCGTTGCGATCGCTTTGATCGCCTTGCAGACGAAGCCCGAGCTCAGCAACGGCGTCTTGTCGTTCGCGCAGAGCCCAGACGAAAAAGCCAACATCGAGCAGTCGGCTTATTACCGCGATTGTGCAGCTGCTCGCTTGGCTGGCGCAGCTCCAATATATGACGGCTCACCCGGCTACCGTGCTCAACTTGACCGCGATGACGATGGCATCGCCTGCGAACCTTACCGCGGCAAATAATTGGCTCGTGTGGCGCGCTTGCTCACATCGACTACAATCCGAAGACCTTCAATCCCGCGTCGAAAACGCCTTCCAACCTGCCTCCGACGCCATTCCCCCGCCGTGATGAAAGCGGCGCCTCCTCAATGATGAGAATCCCTGATCCTTGCTCAATCTTATCCTTGAGCAATTGTTCGCGCCCAAAGAAATATGGCGCAAATGTTTCCGTGCGCGTCACCGAATAGGCGAGATCGGTACTAAAGCCGACAAGTTGATCCTGCCCAAATATGCGCCCGCGTTCCGCTTGTTCGACTCTGATGCCGCGTCCGCCTTTAACAATCAGTCTGCATGAGCCGTGAAACACCAAATAGCGCAGTTGCAGCGTCAGCCACGCATTGAGCGAGAACAGACGCCAATGGCTCGTGATGCGTATTGCTTGCGCTATCGGCTGTACGACAGCGACGAGTGCGCGTTGATGCAGTACGCACGCAGCCCCGGCCGGCAAGCGTATTTCAGCGAGCTCGGCGAACGGATCGCGGACTGCTGAGACCGTCGTCGTTTCGCCTTCGCCGCGGATGCGGGTCAGGAAAATCAGCCCGCTCGCGATGCTAGAAAGGACGTGCCGATAGTCTAGAACGGCGCGCGTGTCCTTCTTCGCGCCAAGCGCGCTCGATTGCAGATAATCTTGCCTGACCAGAAGCTCCTCGCCTCTTCCCAATGTAACCGGAATTGAGACGCCAGAGGTTGCACTAGCCGTGATCGGGACATTTGTGTTGCCCGCGACTTTGATCCGTACCGAGGCCCGCCGTTCTGCCATTGGCGCCAAGACATAATAGAATATGACACGTATGATGAATGGCATTGCCAGAACGGCCGCAAGCACCAACAGCGCCTTCGAGATGATTCCACTGTACGTCTCGTCGGCGATCTCAGGCGCGTATGTGGCCAACTCTTTCGCCAAGCCATTCCGAACCTGCGAGAGCGCGACTTCCGACGCGCGCAACTGGGCCCGCGCTATGTGGCCTGCGGCTATTCCCGTTTCTCGTGCTGATTTCTTGCTATTGAAGTTACCACATTTGACCTTCGCCTCTTGCGTGAGCTTCGTTGCGCGATCGTGTAAAATGTTGCCGACCGACCGTTCAGCATAGCCGCTGCTGTTGAAGCTTCTGACAGCCTTGTTCGCGCGAATGCACTCGGCTTGAGCAAAGCTGACGTCGCTTTGGAAAGGGTAGGAGATGCCAGCCAGAGTCGCGCGGCCTTCCTCCCTCTTCTTCACTGCCGTTAGCAGCGCGATCTCGGCCGTTAGTCTTCGGCTCCTCAACTGTAATTTTTCGCGTGCGATGATCACCGTTGGCCGATATCTCTCGAACAGGCCCGGTGCTCGGTCTAAATCCTTCTTCAGTCTTGCGAGAGCGTTTTTTCTCTCGCGCAAAGCATCGTCGAGCGCGCGCCCGCTCAGATCAGCTAAGTTCGCTTCAGACGCTTTGAGTTCGGAAATCGCTTGCTGCTTCAACAGCATCAATTCCGATTTGATCTCGCCGGGCGATTTCCATTCGAGATTCGCCGCCGTCTTGACGATTCCGTCTGAGATTCTCGGCCAGACCAGCTGGTGGAATGAAATCGCCGCGACGATTAAAACAAACAGCATTCCTTTACGAAGAAACCATCCCAGCGTCGCCTTGATTATGTTCATGGCGCCCCTCTAGCCAACGTCTTCGAGAAACCTGACGCTAAACGCTCAGTCGCAACGACAGAATATCTGGCAAGTGCCCCGCAGAGGCGGGAATCACAAGCTACAATGCCCCGGCGCGACCGGCCGCGCAGCCGGGTCATCTTCGTCGTCGTCCCGGTTTCGTCGATGAACACCAGCCTTTCGGGCCGTTTCTTCATCCACGGCTGCCGATATCCGCGCCATACCCGCCGCGCGCGGGCAACGTCAGCGCGATCGGCTTCGCTCGCCAGCAGCGTTTTTTTTAACGGTAAAACCGTGCCGGAGCAGCAACCGCGATAGCGATGCCGGGTGCGCTTTCACCCCCCGTTCCGCAAAAAGACGCGCCGCCAACTCGGGCATGGTGATGTCGCCATTCGCCTCGACCCAGCCGATCAGCACATCGGCATGGCGATCAAGCATACCGCTCCCCCTCGGACGGCCCTGACACGCAGGCGCTACCGATCCCGTCTGCGCCTTGCGCTGCGCCAGGCGAACCGCCGTCGGCGCGCTCACCCCAAAGCGACGCGCCGCAGCACGGCGCGAGCTTCCTCGCTCTATCTCGCCAACGATCCGATCCCGAAGATCAACCGAACTGCTCTTGCCCATGATCCACCTCCAACAACGGTGAATCATAAATTTGCACCAAAGGGAATCCCCGCGATTCAGATTAATTACGCGACGCTCTAGGGGCGCGCCACTTTCAATCAGCCACGAAAAAGAGCGCGGGAGTTCCCTCCCGCGCCCTGTTTCCGTTTTCGCTGTTCGATCAGAATTCGACCGACAGCGTTCCGCTGATGGTGCGCGGCGCGCCGATCTGCACGAACGGGGCGCTGGTCCCTTGGGTCAGGCCGCCGCCGAAACCGCCGACATAGAATTGATCGAACAGGTTATAGACGTTAACCTGGAAGAAGGTCTTGTCGTTCAGACCTGCCCATTCCAGATTCATCCGCGCGTCGAGATTGACCAGCCAGTATGCGGGCGCCTTGGCAGGATAAACTTCGTTGCCGCCCAGCACTAACGGCAGGTTGGTGTCGAACAGGTAACGTCCGCCGGTCCGCTTGGCGGTCAGGCCCAAATCGACCGGACCCAGAGTACCGCGAACGGTACCGCCATAGGTGTAGCCCGGCGAACCCGATTCGCGCTTGCCGGCGGTCGGGGCGAAGGCGTTCGCACCGGTCTGCACGTCGTCCTTGATCTCCGAATCGAGGTACGAGGCAAAAGCATAGAGGGTGAGGTTATCATTCGGCTGGAACGAAACATACCCGTCGATGCCGTACTTATCGACCTTGCCCAAGTTCCGGAAAACGGTCGTATCGAGTTCGGGATCGTAGGCCGAAGCCTGGCGGTTGCTATATTTGGTGAACCAGCCCGACAGTTCGCCCTGCACGCGGCCGCTGCGATAGCGGACGCCCAGATCAAAGCTGTCGGTGGTTTCGGGCTTCGGCTGCGCCTGCTCGGTGCCGGGGGCGAAGAAGAAGCTGTTGTACAGATTGTCCGTACCCGGAACCGACAGACCCTTGGCATAGGAACCAAAGATGCTGACCTGTGGGGCAATCTTATAGACGACGCCGACGTTGGGCAGGATGTCGTCATATTTGAACACGCGCTGCTGCGGACCCTGACGAACGCTGCCGTTCGAGTTGGTCGGGTTCAGTGCAGCGTAGGTTGCATTGCGCGGATCGCCTTCACCGAAGCAATCGACAAAGCCCGACGCCGAGGTGGTGAAGCAATTCTGGTTCAGGTCGCGCTTGAAGAACGGAGCGCGCAGGCCGGCATTGACCGTCAGGTCGCCGAATTCGCCGCGATATTCACCGGCGACCTGGGTCAGTGTTGCATAGGACTGGCGATCACGCTTTTGCAGCACCGCACCCGTGGCGTCGGTCAGCGGATCGTTAACCGGGAACACGTCAAAGGGTTCGCCGTTGAACTGGAGCAGCCCGACCTGGCCGGTCTGGCGGTGGTTGGCGCGGTCATAGGTGAACGATGCGCGGATCGTGTGCTGATCGTTGATGTCCCAGCGCAGGCCGGCGATCACGCCATAACGATGCGTGCGCGTCTGACTGGGTGCCAGTACGTTCACGCGGTCGAGCAAGTCGCCGTCGCCGTTGAGATCCCGGCCGAAATAGGGTTGGCCGCCGATATAGCCGGTCGACAGCGTCGTACCCGCCGTCGGGTTGATGTCGCGGAAGCCTTCATTGCCATTGACCGTGCCGCCGCCATTGGCCTTCACATATTGATAGCTGGGATCAACCGTCAGCACGATGCCTTCGGCCAGCGTGAACTTCGACGCACCGCGGATATTGCCGGTGTTCGACGGGTTGTAACGACGGTCGAATTCGGTGCCGCAGCTGCTCGGTGCATCGGTTACGCCCGGGGTAACCGGTGCGGCGGTGGTGCAGGGAAAGTTGATCAGATATTCGCGTTCGTCATTGTTAGCGGGGAAGCGGTTGCCCGATCCCGACCCGACGGTGCGGTTGGAATCGTTTCGCAGCGGCAGCGAGCCAAAGAAATTGTTGCGGTTCTGGTTATAGTGACCGGCCACCGAGACGAAGTCGCCATTGTCGCCGATCGGCTGCCAGATGCGCGCGTTATACTGCTGCTTGTTGACGCGGCCGTAGTTGTTGAACGGGTTGTCGTTCGAAGCGGTCGAGGCCGAAACGAAGGCGCGCGTACCGAAGGGGGTGAATTCGCCGAAATCGACCATGCCGAAAATGCGGAAGAATTTGAATTCACCTGCCGAGCCCGACAGACGAACGCCGAAGTCTTCACCGGGGGTACGCGTACGATAGTTGACGGTGCCGCCGACGGCCGAAGCGGTGGGGCTGTCGACGTCGGTCGAACCAAGGTTGACGTTGACCTGCTCGATCACTTCGGGGTCGAGCTGCTGGTTCGAATAGATGGCATAGTTACCCGAGTCGTTGAGCGGGATGCCGTCGAACGTCAGCGAGATGCGGCTCGAGTCAAAACCGCGGATCGTCAGCGTGCCGCCCGACGAACCATAGGCGTCGTTGTTCTGAAAGCTGACGCCGGGAACCATGTTGATCGTGTCGAGAATCGTTTGGCCGGGGTTCTGGCGACCGATCACTTCCTGACCAAGCACGGCTTTCGCCTTCGACGTGTCGGGCGAGCTGATGCCCGCAACATCGCGTGCGGTGGTACCGGTGACGACGATTTCTTCGTCGAAGTCGACCGAACCGGTCGACTGGGCAAAGGCGGGCGTGGAAAGTAGCGCAACCGGGATCAGCGCGCAGCTGGCGGCAAGCGTGTGACGAAAATTCATGACAGGATGTCCCCTTGGTGTGATGTCGTTCGGCAGGCGCACGAAGTGGGGCGCGCTTGACCTGCGAGCGCCCCTGAAGCCCGCATGTGGCACGATTGTGACAGCAAATGTGACAGTGCAAGTGGCGCGGCGCCAAAGTGTCTGCCTAAGATCGAAAAACCGCGAGTTTGCGTGGCAGCCTGTGAATTACCCACAGGCCGAGTTGCGTTTTTGTCGGCAACTGTTGCTGCAATGCAACATTAAAGAGTCGCGGGCGCCCCCCGCGCCGCGGGGGGCGGCCGCGACTCTTAAATGTTGCATTGCAGCAACAGTTGCCGAGAAAAACGCAACTCGGCCTGTGGGTAATTCACAGGCTGCCACGCAAACTCGCGGTTTTTCGATCTTAGGCAGACACTTTGGCGCCGCGCCACTTGCACTGTCACATTTGCTGTCACAATCGTGCCACAT
>NZ_JAIBES010000022.1 GCF_019459305.1 Sphingopyxis sp.
CCGGCTCGAGCATCGCTTCTCTCCGCGTCATTGTCGCGGAAATCTTCGTACGGGTATCGACGTCCATCAGTCCCTCCTCAGCTAAATGGGGGGACCAGTTCTACATGTCGCTACCGGACCAGTTTTACATGTCGCCTGACACTCCGTTCTGGTGAAGTGCGCACAATCGATTTGATGAGCGCCAGATGACAGCCCTGGAAGTTGATGATTGCGTAAGCAGGTTTTGCTAACAAAATTTTTTTTTGTGGTGATCCAGCGATCATCAAACTCTCACGAAACGAGATGAAGGCAGGCTCCTCCAGTTTTACGTCCTCGACAGCCTCGCGCCAGAGGACAGCGCATATCCTTCACCGCATCACACCTCATTCGAGCGGCAAACAATCGAGTACCGATGGCGCGGCCGCACGTAGATGTCGCCCTGCCTGCCCGAGCTTTGCCTGCCCCTGAATGTCGGGCCGTCCCGCGAGTGAGAGCGCGGCGTCGATGACCGCGTCCGAGTGCCGCATGAGAACCACCAGCCCGGTACCACTTGGCCCGTTGCGTGCATCTATCCAGTTCTGAACGTCGGCATATTTGCTCCAGTTAACCGGAAATTGGGTTGATAATTTTCGCTACGAGCAGTGTTCTAAAAAGTCCGCTCAAGATTGATTTCTGCTGAAATGACGCCGCGAGCCTTGCATAGGTTCATTTTTGTTCCTATGAATGATTACATAGAAATTCATTCAGGAGAATGGCGTGGTAACGCAGCTTGCCTTGCAAGCGGATCAGGGCCGGGTTCTCTCGGAGGCCGTTGCGCGCGTCGCGACGTGCTGGAAATTGACCAATGACCAATTGGGCGCTGTCGTGGGCATTTCTGCCGCCACCGCGTCGCGTCTGCGTTCTGGCAGCTACCAAATTCAACGAGCCGAAAAGGCGTTCGAACTCGGGCAATATCTGGTCCGGCTGTTTCGTAGCCTCGACGCCCTTATGGGAAGCGATGATGCCGCGTCGATTTCTTGGCTGAAATCCGAGAATATCGATCTGGGCGGCAGACCGATCGTTCTGATCCGCTCCATTCGCGGCTTGAGCGACGTCGCCGACTATGTCGATGACTACCGCGCCCGCGTCTAACCGAACGCCGAAGCCCGAGCATTTTCGCGCCTACCGCGGAAAGCTCTGGCGGATCGTCGAGGCGCAGCATCGCATTTCGACGAACCGCCTTGCCGCCGGTGCCGACGATCAGGCTTTGCTTGAACAGCTGGTCGAAGAGGTGAAGCCGAGCCTGCCTGCGGCGGCTCGCCATCTTCACTATTTGCTCGCGATCCCGTTTCGCTACGGGCACATGAGCAGTTCGAGGTTCCGCCGGGCTGGCGAGAAGCCGGGCATTTTCTATGCGGCGGAGTCCATCGCCACGGCGATTGCCGAGATGGCCTATTGGCGGCTTCGCTTTTACTCGCGATCGCCCGGATTTCAGCCGCCGAATACGACTGTCGAGCATTCGGCGATCAGTGTGACCGTCGCGATCGATCGCCTGCTCGATCTCTGTGCGCCGCCTTATCTCGAAGCTGCGTCGCTTTGGATGGCGCCTGATGATTACTCGGCCTGCCAACTGTTCGCCGCCGAGGCGCGGGCGATCGATGCGCAGGCGATACGTTCTGCTTCGGTCCGCGACCTGCAGCACCGGGCAAATGTTGCGATACTCGAGGCATCGGCCTTCCGCGACCGGGCGCCGCGAAATGCGCAAACCTGGCATTTCCGATATGAGCAGGGGCAGCTGACCGCATTTGGGGCATTTCCGTCAAAGGAGCGCTTCAGCTTTTGTCCTTCGGATTTGGGGCTCTGATCGCGCCGAATTTAGTTACTTCTAGACTCGGCCGAAAGTGGGCGTGTTTAGGCATCAGGTGCCTCTTCGTCCGGCGCGCCCAGCGCAAGCCTGCCGAGCGGACTGACGACCGACCGAACGGTCTTCGTTGCGACATTGAACCGGATTGTCTGAAAACGGCCATTGTCGCGTGAATGGGACGCCACAGTGCAGCGCGGCGCCGTTTCTCTGCCTACGGCAGAATCGCCTGATAACGTGGGTCCAAATTAATTGCCTGTTGTTCGTCGGCGCTGGCGCGCTTGGCGTCGCCATATTTCCGAAGCAGCACACTGCGGTTGTAATAGGCGCGCGCCGACTTTGGCGACAGTTGTACCGCACGGTCAAGGTCGGCGAGCGCGGCCTCGCTGTCGCCTTGGCTATCATGCGCGAGGCCGCGGTTGAGATAGGCGACCGAAAGATTCGGCGCGACGGCGATCGCCTCGCCGAACGCCGCGATCGCCTTGTCGAGATTGCCGTCCCAGGCCTGTTTGAGGCCATCGGAAAGATAGGCATCTGCCTGGTGTCGTACCGATTTGGGAGCCTTGTCGGCGAGCTTCTGGCAACGCGCCAAGGCTTGGCGCGGGTCGTTCACCGTGCAGGCGTTCCAGTCGCCGCGGCCGATCGGCCGACTTTTCGAAATGCGCGTGCCGGTGACAACGACGTCTCGATCGTTGCGCGAATATTCGTCAGCCGACACGACCGAATAATTGGCGGCCGGAGCATCCTGCACCTCGGCCGCCGATCTTGCCCGTCCTTGGACAGACCTGGCTGCGGGCCCTTCGGCACGCATCGCCGGCGGCGGGGGCGGTGCGATAGGTTTGGCCTGCGCGATCTCGATGCGCTTGCTCGTCGGGGCCACCTCGCCCAGACGGGAGGCAGGCGGGGCGACCTTGGCTGAGACGGCTGCGGTGACGGGCGGCGCCGCCGCCGGACCTGCGGCCGGTGCCGCGGTGATGTCGCGCTTGGCGGCAGGCGCCTCGACTTTCGTTTCCGGCACAACCTGCTCGTCGGCTGCCGGCGTGACGGGAAGCGGATCCGTAAAGGCGAAGGGCAGGCCGATCGCGGCGACCAGCGCTGCGGCGGTCAGCAGCCCGGCCTGTGGCCGCTGAAGCTTTTTCCACCAGGATGCCGCCATACGCTGCGGCCTGAGCGTCGGAACGGGAGCGCCGTCGAAGCGCGCGAGCGCCCCGGCGATCGCGGCCTCGCGCGGTTTCGGCGCAGCTGGCGGCGGATCGGGCAACATCGCCCGGATGTCGTCGTCGCCGGTCATCGACGTTTTCCGTCGGTCGGCAGGCCTTCGCAGCCGTCTGGACTATGAGGAAAGGGCATCGGCATTATCTTGCTTATACGCACAATTGCCTGGTGGTCGATACGGCGACGCTTGCGCCGAAGCGCCGCCGTATCGTAGTCTATCCGCGCTATTGGTCGAGCCGCGCCATCGCGCCGGCTGTTTTCGCCGCGCGGACGAGATTAACCAGCTCCATGCGGTACCCGAACTCGTCACGCCCGCGCGCGTTGCCGACGATGCGGAGGACATCGTCCAGGGTCATCGGGCCATTGTATTTGCCGCCGCGGAGCAGTTCGGCGAAGGATGCGACCCCCACGGCGAAGCGCGCATCCTGCGGCGCATCTTCAAAGCGCGCGAACTCCACGCCGCGGTTGATCGGTGTCGAGATCAGCTGGCTCGTCCCCGATTTCGGCAGTTTGTAGCGGATCTTGACGAAGCCATATTCGCCCGCGCGGCCCGCATCGGCGATCTGCGCGGTCGGCTTGGCATAGCGCAGACCGCCGATCGCGCGGGCCCCGCCGACGGGTACGATCTCGTAAATCGCGGTCACCGTCTGGCCCGAACCGACATCGCCGGCGTCGACCTTGTCATTGTCGAAGTCCTCGCGCTTCAGTATCCGCGTCTCATATCCGACGAGCCGATATTCGGCGACGGTCGCCGGGTTGAACTCGACCTGGATCTTCACATCCTTAGCTATCGGAAAAAGCGTCGAGGTCGCTTCGTCGACGAGCGTTTTTCGCGCCTCGGCGAGCGTGTCGATATAGGCGGCCGCGCCATTGCCGTTCTGGGCCAGTGTCTGCATCAACGCGTCGTTGTAGTTGCCCATGCCGAAGCCGAGCACCGACAGGAAAATGCCCTTGCTGCGCTCGCGCTCGATATAACCCTTCAGCTCGTTCTGGTCGGTGATGCCGACGTTGAAATCGCCGTCAGTCGCCAGAATGACGCGGTTGACGCCGCGCGGATCAAGATTGCGTTCGGCGAGCGCATAGGCCTGGCGAATGCCTTCGGCCCCCGCGGTGCTGCCACCAGCGCCAAGTTGGTCGAGCACCGCCAGGATCTTGCCCTTCTGACTCGCCGGGGTCGGCTCGAGCGCGGTGCCCGCGCTGCCGGCATAGGTGACGATCGAGACCCGGTCGTTGCCATCGAGCTGTTCGAGCAGCATCGTGAGCGACTGTTTGACCAACGGCAGCTTGGCGGGATCGTTCATCGAACCCGAGGTATCGACAAGAAAGACGAGGTTCGCGCGCGGCCGCGTTTCGCGCCCGATCGCAAAGCCTTTGATGCCGACGCGCACCAACTTGCGTCCCTCGGTCCACGGACTGGGGAACACCGCGACATTGGTGCTGAACGGCCGCTCGGCGCTTTGCGGCGCGGCATAATCATAAGGGAAATAGTTGACCAGTTCCTCGGTGCGCACCGCCGCAGGCTGGGGCAGCGTGTTGCGGCTGAGCGACGCGCGAACGAATGAATAGGAGGCGGTGTCGACGTCGATCGAAAAGGTCGACACGGGTTCGTCGAGGGCCACCTTGAACGCATTCTGCTCGGTCGCCGTGAATTTGTCGCGGCCCACGTCCTGATAAAAGGGTGTCGTCACATCAGCACGCGGCGCGACCGCGCGCACGTAGCTTCCCGTCGCGACCACTTTGCCAGCGGTTGGCGGCGGCGGTGCAGGTGAGATTCTTTCGGATGAGATTGCGGTGACCGCAGCCGGGGTATCCTGAAGATATTCCTGACGCACCCGCCCGGTAACGACCATATCGCGCGCCTCGTCGGTCTCGGCTCGCTGGGTGTTGACGACGATATTCGGGGACGGTGCCGCGGGGGACGACGCGACGTCTTGCGATTGGGAGCAGGCAGTGACGAGCGAGATTGACAGCCCTGCGGTGAGCATCAGATGGAAACGGGACATAGAAGGTCTCCCAGGCAACAGCGGTGCAAAATTGCCCGCATATTCCTGAGATGCGCGGGCGCCGGAAATCCTTGGCGGCCTTGCGAAAAAATTCGGAGAGATTTGAAGTTTAGTCTTCCGTGCCTTCTTTGGGCGCAATCTGGCGCCGAATCTCATGCATCCGCCACGACACCGTCGCTTCGGCGATTCCCAGGACCTGTGCGGCTTCGCCATGCGTCAACTGTTGGCCCGCGACGAGGATCGCCGTGTCACGAAGCTCGGGCTTCAGCCGCGAAATCGCGCTTTCGATCCAGATCGCGTCATAGAGATCGCGCCCGTCCGGCCCATTCGTCAGCCCCGCCATGACGCTCAGCTTGTCGGCGAAGCGCGAGAAAGCCGAACGACGCCGGCGAAAATCACGGCAGGCGTTGAAGACGATGCTGCATAGCCATGTCGTAAACTTGGCGTCACCGCGAAAGTCGCCAAGCCTTTCAGCGAGGATGCAACAGACGTCCTGCGCGATATCGTCGGCGTCGGCGCGCGACCCCGTCAACTGCCAGGCGAGGCCGTGGATGCGGTCATAATGGCGCTGAAGCAGTGCGGCGAAGGCATCGCGGTCGCCGGCAATCGCCGCCTTTACGATATTTGGATCGTTGCCGACCGCCATATGTCAGCGGCGTATGCGCTGCGGGCAATCGGGACTGTCAGCGAACGGGAAGCAACTCCCGGACCAAATATTTCCCCCGTATCGAGCCATTGCGATGGTTGTGCCTCAACGGCCGTGCGAAGGCTATAACATAGTTGGTCCGGTTTTTGGTTCGAGACCGACCACCGCTCCGAGCGGCCCTAGTTTTTCTCCACCAGTTCGCGCAGCAGGAAGGCGTGGAGCATTGCGGCGCGGACCGCGTCTTCGGCATGATCAGCCCCGACTGAATGGCCGCCCTCGATATATTCGTGGTAATAAACGCCGTTGCCGAGTTCTTTGAGCCGCGCGGCATATTTGCGCGCGTGGCCGGGGTGGACGCGGTCGTCCTTGGTCGACAGATAGAGAAAGATCGGCGGGTATTTCACGCCTTTGCGCAGCGCCTGATAGGGCGAATATTTCGACAGGAACGCCCAATCCTCTGGGACATCGGGATCGCCATATTCGGCCACCCATGACGCGCCGGCGAGCATCTTGTCGTACCGCCACATATCCTTGATCGGCGAACCCGAGATGACCGCGCCATAGAGGTCGGGGCGCTGCGTCATCGCCGCGCCGACGAGCACGCCGCCGTTCGAGCGGCCCGAGATGGCGATCTTCCCCTTGGCGCTGACCCCGGTCGCCACCAGATCCTCGGCCACCGCGTGGAGATCGTCGAAGCTGTTCTGGCGCTTTTCGCGCAGCGCCGCCTGATGCCAGGCCGGGCCATATTCGCCGCCGCCGCGGATATTGGCGAGGACATAGGCGTTGCCGCCCTCGACCCAGTAGAGCCCGAGCGGCCCGGCGCGGTAAGGCTGCCCGGTGAGATAGCCGGGCGTCTGCGCGGCGCGAAAGCCGCCATAGGCGTGGACGAGCGCGGGAACGGGACCGGCGGCGCCCTTCTTGCGGGCGAGGAAATAGGGAATTCTTGTGCCGTCCTTCGAGATCGCAAAGCGTTTCTCGACCGTCATCGCCTTGGCGTCGAAGGTCGCCGGCAGGCTCTGCACCGCTTTCGGCGTCTTGTCTTCAGACACCGCGTAAAGGGTCGGCGGCGTCAGCATCGTCTCGGCGGTGGCGAGCACGATGTCGCGCTTGCCGATCGTCCCGGCGATGCCGACGGTGGCGTTGGCAGCCAGTGGCACCTCCTTCTGGCTCCATTTGCTGGTGGCCGGGTCGCGGCGCAGCGCGAACAGCTTGCCCTCGACATCCTCGAGTGCCTTCACCCACAGGATGTTGTCGGTGGCCGAGACGTTCTCGATCGCCTGCGCCTTGGTCGGGGTCATCGCGGTGATGATGGGCACCTGGCGGTCGGCCGACATGTCGGCGAGCGACAGCGAGACGAGCGAGCCTGCGGGGATGTTTGCCCAATCCTGGTTCAGAAAGATCACCAGCTGGCCGTCGATGACGTCGCGGACGCTGGCGGTGTCGGGGACAATCGTCGAAATATAGCGCGAGGCATCGGCGTTCGGCAGCTTGATGTCGGCGGTGTAAAAGGTCTTGCCGCGGCTGATCATCGGCCAGCGCTTGTCGCCGTCGGTGAAGGCAAAGACGTTCATGCCGACGTCTTCGGCTTCCCCCTCCGCCACCGTTTCGGCCGACGCCAGCGGGGTGCCGCGTTTCCAGCGCTTGACGATGCGCGGATAGCCCGACGTCGTCATGCTGCCCGCGCCATAGTCGGTCGCGACGAGAAGGGTGTCGGCGTCCTCCCACGTCACGCTGCTCTTGGCCTGGGGAAGGATGAAACCGTCCGTGACGAAGCTTTTCGTCGGGCGATCCCATTCGCGCACGATGTCCGAATCGGTGCCGCCGGGGCTGAGCGAGATGAGGCAGCGGGTGTAGGCGGGGGCGAGGCAGTCGGCGCCGTGCCACACCCAGCTTTGCGCCTCCGCCTTGCCCAGCGCATCGACGTCGATCAGCGTCGTCCACACGGGCTTGCCGGCCAGATAGGCGTCGAGCGGGCTTTGCCGCCACAGTCCGCGCGGATTGGCGGCATCTCTCCAGAAATTGGTGATGCTGTTATCCATTACATCGCCAGGCATGGCGATCTGGCGATCGTCGTCGAGGATGGCGCGGGCGCGCTTGCGATCGGCCTCGAAACCGGGTCGGCCGACGATCAGCGCGTCGGTGGCGGTATTTTCCCGTTTGACCCAGTCGAGTGCTTTTTCGCCCTCAATGTCCTCGAGCCAGAGATAGGGATCGGCTTCCTGCGCGGCGGCGACCGCGGTGAACGAACAGCTGAGGGCAAGCGCGGCAAGGCTGGCGCGGATCATCAATATGTCTCCCATGGGGTGTGGTGACGCTGTGCTAGCATCACCAGACACCGGAGGGGAAGGCTCTACCCCGCGCTTCGTCATTGTGAGCGGAGCGGGCAGAAGGCGGCCGCAGGCCAACCAATCAGTGCGACTTACGCAGGCGCTGAATTGCCGCGTCGCTTCGCTCCTCGCAATGACGAGGAAGGTCTATTGATCGATGATGATCGTACCCGGGTGATGCTTGTCGAGGTGGCGCTTGATGATCTTCAGATTGCGCGAGTTCGAGCGGAAGAAGAGATCGAACGCATCGCCCACGAGCGGGATCGCGCCCAGTGTGGTATCGATGCCCAGATTGCCCGCCATCCGCCAGAGCTTCCACTTCGGCATGCCCAGGTTGCGCGCTTCCCAGATCAAATAAGCGCCCATCAGGCCGGCGATGACGTCGCCGACCACCGGCACCAGCCCGACAATCGCGTCGAGCCCGACCGGGCGGTTGATGCCGGGAATGACGAAGCTGCGTTCGAGCAGAATTTCCAGCGTCTCGACTCGCTTGCGCAGCGCCGCGGGGTCGGTGCGGTTCTCGACCAGGGCGTCGAAAATGGCGTCTGGATTGCGCGGCGAGGGGGCCATGGCGGTGCTTTCATAAAGCGCCACGACGGCGCCAAGGTTTTAGTTGGGAGCGGCGATCACATGATTCAATGGGTGCTGCGCGCGACCGTTGGCGCGCAGACCGGTCAGCCGCTGCGCCGCGACCGACCAGCGGAGCGGCGTCGCGAGCGGGATGAAGGGGGTGTAGCGCGTCAGGACAATTTCTGCTTCGACCAATTGCTCGGCGCGCTGGCCGATATCGATGTTGCGCATCGTTTGCTCGATGAGGCCTTGCGCTTCGCGATTGCACAGGGTGTCGCGCCGACACGACAGGCGGCGCAGCGCCCACAGCGGATCGTCATTGGGCGCGACCTCGTCGATCAGCCGCAGGTCGGCGGTCGATGACATGGTGACGCGGCGGCTTGGCACGCCGATTGCGGCAAAATCGGCAGCCACATAGGCAAAGAGAATGCGTCCCCCTGGCGAGTCGGGCACTGCTATTCGAACCGGATCGATCTCGCGCCCCGCTGCCCGCCACGCGTCGACGACGCGTCTGGCCTGCGTCTGCCGCGATGCATCGTCATATTCCGCCCATGCCGGCAACATCGGCGCCGGTCCGCTATCGCGCGTGTGAACGTCGGGGCGGAGCGTCAGCTGTTCCTGCCACTCCTCCAGCCCAAATGCATCGACCAGTCGCTCGCGCCGGATCGCACGGGCCAAGGCGTCGCGATTGGTGTCGGTCGCCAGAAAGCCTTCGGCGCGGACAAAGCTCAATCCAAACAGACCGGGAGCGGGATCGACCACCAGCCGCGACCGCGCGATGTTCGACGCGGCGAAATAGGGGAGGGTGGAAAACCGGCCGCCGACCACGCCATCGGCATAGCCATTCTTGAACCGCGCTAACGCCCCGGCGGGGGAGGTACCGACGAGTTCGATCGATGCGGCAGGATCGTTCGCTGCTGCTTCGGCAGCCTCCGCGTCTTCGGCCAGCGGATCGGGAACGGGCGACAGCAAGATCGCGCGCCCGATCTTGCGCGCGCGCATCGGTCCCCAGCCCATGCCCTTGTTGACGATCGCCATCGACGGCTGCGCCAGCAGCTCGAGGATCGCGGGCTGCGACACCGACAGGCGGATTTCGATCACCGTCTCGGTCATCGCTCGGATCGTCTCGATCTCCGGAAAGTCGTTTTTGAGCATGTGGCGGCTCGCGGGCGCCAGATAGGTCCGCAGGATCGCCGCGACGTCCTTTGCGGTTACCTTGCGACCGTTGCTCCATTTTGCTTCGCGCAGACGAAAGATATAGCTCCGCCCATCCGTGGTGACGGTCCAGCGGTCGGCAAGGCCGGTGTCGATCTGTCCCTCGCCATCATAGCTGACCAGCCCTTGCGAGGTGGCGTCGAGCAGCGCGGCATTGGTCGCGGACAGCTCGCCGTTTAGCGGGTTGGCGGCGGGATTGATCGACCCCATCGCGGCAATCCGCACCGGCCCACGTTCGCCGAGCAGGCCGCAGCTGCCCAGCGAAAGCAGTAGGAAGCCAGCGGCGGCGGCGTTCCGCGTCCAGTTCTGCGATCGGTTGATTGTCGGCAACATTGCCGCCATCATAGACATGCCGTGCAAATCCGAAAGTGGGCATGCGGCTTGCCGCGAGTTCAAAATAGGAATGCTGGTGCGGACGGCGGGACTTGAACCCGCATATCCAGAGGATGGCAGATTTTAAGTCTGCTGCGTCTACCGATTTCGCCACGTCCGCACGCGGTGCCGGTCAAGCCGAAGGACTGTTTCAGGTCAAGCGCTGTTTGCTGCTTCACCCGGCCCGGTCGCTCGGCTAGACGGCGTGGCATGACAACCGTTCTCGAAATTTCCGGCCTCGGAAAAACCTATAAAAGCGGTCACGTCGCGCTCAGTGATGTCGATCTTTCGATCAACAAAGGCGAGATTTTCGCCCTGCTCGGGCCGAATGGCGCGGGCAAGACAACGCTGATCAGCATCGTCTGCGGCATTGTCACCGCCAGCGCGGGTACGGTGACGGTTGCGGGGCATGATCATGCGCGTGACTATCGCGCCGCGCGGACGATGATCGGGCTGGTGCCGCAGGAACTGCACACCGATGCGTTCGAAACGGTGCTGGCGACGGTCAGCTTCTCGCGCGGGTTGTTCGGCAAACCGCGCGACCCCGGCTTCATCGAGCAATTGCTGCGCGACCTGTCGCTGTGGGACAAGCGCAATTCCAAGATCATGGAGCTGTCGGGCGGCATGAAGCGCCGCGTGATGATCGCCAAGGCGCTGAGCCATGAGCCCGACATCCTGTTCCTCGACGAGCCGACCGCAGGGGTCGATGTCGAGCTGCGCCGCGATATGTGGCAGATGGTTCATGGACTGCGCGAGCGCGGCGTGACGATCATCCTGACCACCCATTATATCGAAGAGGCCGAGGAAATGGCCGACCGCGTTGGGGTGATCAGCAAGGGGCGGTTGATCCTGGTCGAGGAAAAGCACGCGCTGATCAAGAAATTGGGGCGCAAGACGCTGACGCTTAACCTCGCCGAGCCGCTCGTGACCGTGCCGGCCGAACTGGCCGACTGGAAGTTGGCACTGACGGGCGACGGGCATGAATTGGTCTATGAATTCGACAGTCAGGCCGAAGCGACCGGCGTGCCGTCGCTGCTGCGGCGGATGAGCGACATCGGCATCGCTTTCAAGGATCTGCATACCAAACAAAGCTCGCTCGAGGATATCTTTGTCGGGCTTGTCCATGAAACCAAGGGAGAGGCCGCATGACCGCGAACTGGCGCGGCGTGCGCGCGATCTATGCGTTTGAACTCGCGCGCTTCGGGCGCACCGTCTGGACCAGTCTGGCGCTGCCGGTGATCACTACGGCGCTCTACTTTGTGGTGTTCGGATCGGCGATCGGCGGCCGGATGAGTGAGGTTGGCGGGGTGCCTTATGGCGCCTTCATCGTCCCCGGGCTGATGATGCTGACGATGTTCACCGAAAGCATCAGCAACGCCTCGTTCGGTATCTATATGCCGAAATGGACCGGGACGATCTACGAGATGTTGTCGGCGCCGCTGTCACCGCTGGAAACGGTGATCGCCTATGTCGGCGCGGCGGCGACCAAGTCGGTGATCATCGGCGCAATCATCTTTGCTACCGCACATCTCTTCGTCGATGTACAGGTCGCGCATCCGCTGCTGATGGTCTGCTTCATGCTGTTGATGGCGGTCACATTCTGCCTGTTCGGTTTCATCATCGGCATCTGGGCGCAAAGCTTCGAGCAGCTGCAGGTGATCCCGATGCTCGTGATCTATCCGCTCACCTTTTTGGGCGGCGCCTTTTACTCGCTCGATATGCTGCCCGCAGCGTGGCGGACGGTGACGCTGTTCAATCCGGTGGTCTATCTGATCAGCGGCTTCCGCTGGACCTTCTTCGGAAAAGGCGACGTCGGCATCGAGGTCAGCATGGCCGCGGTTGCGCTGTTCTTTGCACTGTGCCTGGGCGTGATCTTCTGGGTGTTCCGGACCGGCTATCGATTGAAGAACTGACCGTCGCCAGCGATGCCGGAACAGCGCTGGCGGACGATGCCAGCCGTCATCGCGGCGCCGATGAAGCCCACACGCGAATTTTCGGACGATCGATATCATCGGGCGAATAGGACGCGAAAGTTAACGCCGGCGAGTGGGGCTGGCGTTGCCGTGACCGACGCTTTCAGTCGTTCAGCCGCTCGCGCATTTCCTTGCCGGGTTTGAAATAAGGCACATTCTTGGCCTTCACTTCGACCGACGCACCCGTGCGCGGATTGCGGCCGGTGCGTGATTCGCGCGCCCGGGTCGAGAACGCGCCAAAGCCGCGCAGCTCGACGCGGCCCCCCGCCGCCAGCTGCTCGACGATGGAATCGAAAAACGTATCGACGATGCGTTCGACTTCGTCGACGCGCAAATCGCTGTTTTCGCTCGCGATCTTTTGAACCAGTTCTGACCGGATCATCTGCTTCCCCTAGTTATAAGTCACGCATCTCCCGCCGAAGCAGGCGTCCGGTCGTTGCCGGTCCATTGTTTGCGCGAGACCCCTCCCAACGCGCGCGGAAGGTATCATGAATCACTGTCTGGTCAAAATATATCACTGAAAGAAAAAGGCCCGCAGAGGGACACTCTGCGGGCCTTTAATTTCACCTGACGGCGGAGAGAAGAATTAATCCTTCTTGCCGGCCTTCAGCGCTTCGCCGAGGATGTCGCCGAGCGAGGCGCCTGAGTCCGACGAACCATATTGTTCGACGGCTTGCTTCTCTTCGGCGATCTGCATCGCCTTGACCGAGAAGTTCGGTTTTTTCGAACGGTCGAAGCCGATGACCATTGCATCGAACTTCTGACCGACCTGGTAACGCTCGGCACGCTGTTCGTCGCGGTCGCGGCCAAGGTCGGCGCGCTTGATGAAGCCGGTGGCGCCATCGTCGCCAGCCTGGACTTCGAGGCCGTTGTCGCGAACTTCGAGGACGGTGACGGTGACGACGTCGTTCTTCTTCACCGAACCCCCAGCGGCAACGCCGCCGCCAACGGCCGGAGCACCCTTTTCAAGCTGCTTGATTCCAAGGCTGATGCGTTCCTTCTCGACGTCGACGTCGAGCACGACAACCTGCACGGCCTCGCCCTTGCGGTGGAGGTGCAGCGCTTCTTCGCCCGAGATGCCCCAGGCGATGTCGGACATGTGGACCATGCCGTCGACGTCGCCGGGCAGGCCAACGAACAGACCGAATTCGGTCGCATTCTTGACTTCGCCTTCGACAACCGAGCCGACCGGGTGGGTGTCGGCGAATGCGCCCCAGGGGTTCGACTGAGCCTGCTTGAGGCCCAGCGAAATGCGGCGCTTGTCGCTGTCGACTTCGAGGACGATGACATCGACTTCCTGGCTCGTCGAAACGATTTTGCCGGGGTGGACGTTCTTCTTGACCCACGACATTTCGCTGACGTGAACCAGGCCTTCGATGCCGGCTTCGAGTTCGACGAAGGCACCGTAATCGGTGATGTTCGTGACCACACCCGACAGCTTCGCACCGACGGGATATTTGGCGGCAACGCCTTCCCACGGATCGCTTTCCAGCTGTTTCATGCCCAGGCTGATGCGCTGGGTGTCGCGGTTGATGCGGATGATCTGCACCTTGACGGTGTCACCGATGTTGATGACTTCGCTCGGGTGGTTGACGCGCTTGTAGCTCATGTCGGTGACGTGGAGCAGGCCGTCGATGCCGCCGAGGTCGACGAACGCACCATAATCGGTGATGTTTTTGACGGCGCCTTCGATGATCTGGCCTTCTTCCAGGTTCAGGATCAGGCCCGAACGCTGTTCAGCGCGCGTTTCTTCGAGAATGGCGCGGCGCGACACGACGATGTTGCCGCGGCGACGATCCATCTTGAGGATCTGGAAAGGCTGCGGCAGGTCCATCAGCGGGCCGACGTCGCGCACGGGGCGGATATCGACCTGCGAACCGGGCAGGAACGCCACGGCGCCGCCGAGGTCGACGGTGAAGCCGCCCTTGACGCGGCCAAAGATGACGCCTTCGACGCGCGCTTCCTTGTTGAATTCTTCTTCCAGGCGGTCCCAGGCGGCTTCGCGGCGGGCGCGGTCGCGGGACAGCATGGTTTCGCCATTGGCGTTTTCGACGCGGTCGACATAGACTTCGACTTCGTCACCGACTTTGATGTCGGCCTTCTGGCCCGGCATGGCGAATTCGCGCAGCGGCACGCGGCCTTCGCTCTTCAAACCGATGTCGATGACTGCCAGGTCGTTTTCGATCGCGGTGACGGTGCCCTTGACGACGCGGCCTTCAAAGCCGCCGTCCGCACCACCAAGCGATTCATTGAGCATCGCGGCGAAATCGTCGCGCGTCGGAAAAGCCGTAGTGGCCATAGAGATATATTCCTTACTTCATTTGTTCCGGCCAAGCGGTTGGTTCCGCTGGTCTTAATGGCCGATCTGTCCTGCTCGCCGGATGCGATGCAGAACATCCTTCGGACCAGTTCGGGCGGGGCAGGGGCAAAGCAGAAAGGGCGCGACGAGATTGCCTCGTCACGCCCGACGCCCGGTTGCGGGCGGCGGTTGTCCGTGCCTCGACCGGCTGAAAGGCCCGTCGGACCGGGCGCCTATAGTCCGCAAACCCCGCAAACGCAAGGTGGAAAGCCAGTTCAGCTGCGGCCGCTCCGGCGCGCTTCGACAAAGGCGATCGCCGCAGCAATCGCGGCGTCGCGGGGCATGTCGCTGTTGTCGAGCAGCATCGCGTCGGATGCGCGCAGCAGCGGCGCGTCGGCGCGGCCCGTGTCGCGGGCATCGCGGGCGTGAACATCTGCAAGCACCGCATCAAAAGTCACATCGACGCCGCGCCCCAGCATCTCGGCATGGCGGCGGTGGGCGCGCACGTCAGCGCTGGCGGTGACGAACAGCTTGGCATCAGCATGCGGTGCAATGACGGTTCCGATGTCGCGGCCGTCAAGGATGGCGCCGCCGGGCTGATTGGCGAAATCGACCTGCCGCTGAAACAGCGCGGCGCGCACCTGCGGATGAACCGACACCCGGCTGGCAAGGCCCCCGGTGGTTTCATAACGCAATGCGGGGTCGTCGAGCAGACTATCGGGGAAATCGCAGGCCGCCAGCGCGTCGGCGGCAATGTCGGCGTCGCCATGGTTCAGCTGCGTCTGATAACCGACCGCGCGGTAAAGCAGCCCGGTGTCGAGCACCGGCAGCCCGAAGTGTTCGGCGAGGGCGCGGGCAATCGTGCCCTTGCCCGATGCGGTGGGCCCGTCGACGGCGATGATCATTGCTGAAGGCCTGCGAGCAGGGCCTCGAAACTGGGGAAGCTGGTGGCGACGGGGGCGATGTCGTCGATCGACACCTGTGCCCCGCTCACAAGTCCGGCGACCGCAAAACTCATGCAGATCCGGTGGTCGAGGTGACCGGCGATCGTCGCGCCGCCGGGCAGCGGATCGCCCCCGGTGCCGTCGATGATCAGGCCGTCCTCGGTTTCGGTCACCCGCGCGCCAATGGCTTTCAGGCCGGTCGCCATGACGGCGATACGGTCGCTTTCCTTGACGCGCAGTTCTTCAAGCCCGGTGGTCGTGGTGCGGCCCTTTGCCAGCGCCGCGGCGACGAAAAGGATCGGGAACTCATCGATCATGCTGGGCGCGACCGCGGGATCGACATCCACGCCGGTGAGCATACTGTGGCGCACGCGCAGGTCGGCGACGGGCTCTCCGCCGACTTCGCGCGGATCGATCAATTCGATGTTGCCGCCCATCTGACGCAGCACGTCGATCAGCCCGGCGCGCGTCGGATTGAGCCCGACATTGGTGATGGTGACATCGGATCCGGGCACGAGCAGCGCCGCTACGATGAAGAACGCCGCCGACGACGGATCGCCAGGGACGACAATCGTCTGGGGCTTTAGTTCGGCCTCGCCGACAATGCGAATGTGACGGGTGCCGTCGGTATCGGTCTCTACGGTCAGGTCTGCACCGAACCCGCGCAGCATGCGTTCGCTGTGGTCGCGGGTGGGGACGGGTTCGATGACTTGTGTGATGCCCGGCGTATTGAGACCAGCAAGCAGCACCGCGCTCTTCACCTGCGCCGACGCGACCGGGAGGCGATAGGCAAGAGGGATGGCGGGGGCAAGGCCGCGGACCATCAGCGGCAGGCGGCCACCCGGCGACGAGGTGATGTCGGCGCCCATCTGCGCCAGCGGATCGATGACGCGGCCCATCGGGCGCCCCGACAGGCTGGCGTCGCCAATGAAGGTGGCGGTGATCGGATGGCTGGCAACGAGCCCCATCAGCAGCCGGGTCGAGGTGCCGCTGTTGCCCATGTCGAGCGCGCCCTGCGGCTGGATCAGCCCGCCGACCCCGACACCATGGATGCGCCATTCGCCGTCGGCGCGGCGTTCGATGGTGGCGCCCATAGCGCGCATCGCCGCCGCAGTGGCGAGCACGTCATGGCCTTCGAGCAGCCCGGTCACGCGGCTTTCTCCGACGGCAAGCGCCGAGAGCATCAGCGATCGGTGTGAGATGCTTTTATCACCCGGAATCGCAATCCGGCCCTTGAGCGGAACGGAGGCGGAAAAGCTGCGCGGGCGGGCGTTTTGATCGGTCATGGCGAGCGGCTTTTGACAGCGCCCTTACAATCTGGCAAGGCGCACGCCGATTTGATGGACGCCGCGCAGGCAGCCGTCGCTCTCCACACATTCTATTCTGTTTCCAGAAGGTTACGAGGCATATATGATCAAGGCTGAATGGGGCACGAAACGCAGCTGCCCGAAATGCGCCACGCGATTCTATGATTTGACGAAAGATGATCCGGTCAACTGCATCAATTGCGGTTATAACTGGATCCCGGAATCAGTGCTGAAATCGAAGCAGTCGACCCCGTTCGAGGTCGAAAAGCCCGGCAAGACGGTCAAGGAAGAGGTCGTCGTCGACGAGGATCTGGATCTGGACGTCGATGTCGACGAGGATAATGACTCGCCCGACAATGACGTCGACCTGGGCGGCGACGACGATCTGGGCGTTGCGACCGCGGATGACGACGACGTCGAAACCTGATTTTTGTTTCAAGGGGCCAAAAAGGCATCGTCGGATGCATTTGGCCCCTTGCATCAGCCGCCCGCACTGTTAAAGGCGGCAACCCGATCGCAGGCGCCACGATTGGCGGGGGCGATCGAATGAAGATGTGGGGCCTTAGCTCAGCTGGGAGAGCGCCTGCATGGCATGCAGGAGGTCAGCGGTTCGATCCCGCTAGGCTCCACCATTTTCACGCGCTACCTATTGAAAATAGGTGGTTATGCGGGGCAGCTAATAGCTGTCCCCTCATTCTTACCAACATTTGATTCGCGGTTAGGCTGGCCTTTCGCGTGCGCTTTGCGCTTGTCGGTCTGTTCGGGGGCCTGTGGTCCGCCCTCAAACTGGGACCAACGAGGCAAGAATCAGTTGCCTTTGAAAATTGGCAGCGATTGGCGGTCAATCAATGTGCCGCTGCCCTCGAAGTCCGGGGAAATCCTAACAATCAGCACCTTGCTGAAGTTCCTGCTCAGACCGAGTCGCACCACTTTATTTTGCTTGAAGGGAGTAATCGTCTTCACTTCGGTGAAATCATTGCCAAGGCAGCCATCGGAGACTTGCGCGTAATTTTTGTGCAGCCTGATGCCATAAGCGATCGCGCCATATAGTTCGCCGATGTCGCCATAGACCTGCAGATGACGACCGGTCAGACGAAAGTCCTGCGCGGTGCCGAGAAGGTCCTTGGAAGATAGGCACGAGGGACAGGTCGGCATCCGGGAAGTAGGCAAGCAGATGTTGCTGCTCATCGTGATAATTCAGCACGTCCCAGCTGATCCATTCGGCATCGTCCCATATCGCATTGTCCGGTCCCAGCATGCCGCAATCCAGAATGACTGACGGGCCGAAGCTAGCCGCAAAAGCTGAGGATCGTTGTAAGACGCTGCGAATCGTCTCACACCTCAAGCCGATAAACTGGACCGTTTCCGTCGAGGCGAAGCTCGTGGATCATGTCGATCCGCGTCCCATTCCAGTGATAGCGAAAATGCCGCCCTTGCACAGGGATGGCGACCACGTCGGGCCAGAACGCCGCCACGCATTCGCCGCCGGGGTTTCTGACCGATGGATAGACGATGCCGTTGCCGCCGTCGCTTCGCCGGTCGCGCGCATAGGCCTGCGAGGACGCATAATCGTCGGGTGCAAGCAGGGCTGCAAAGCCCGTACCCCTGATATCGTGCAACAGGGTCCCGACCGCGCCGACAAGCTCGCGCATGTCCGAAATCCAGCCAGGCTCGTCGCGACTGTCTCCCAGGCGCTGGGCCTGGTGAAAGGAAACCTCTGCCACTGCGGTTTCGAACTCGCGTGCAGCATAATAGGCACCGAAATGCCCGTCGTGGAAGCGGCCGGGTCGATCAGGCGAGCAATGCGTAAATGGCGCCATTACATAGCTCGCCCCGGCGCCGGCGACGCGGCGCGCCACGGGCACGAGATCGAGATTGCCGATCGTCTCGGCGATTCGGGGATTGGTCTTGGTTTCAGCCGCCGCGAGCAGCTCCCAATCTGCGGGATCGGCGAGATCTTCGAACAGGTCGATCGGCGGATATTTGCTCTCGATCAGCCGAACAGCCGACGGCCAGTCGACGGGGGACAGCGGCGGGTCGGCCATCCGAGCCTCACCAGGCGCTGCGGTAACTGTCGAGATAGCGGCGAACGCGCATGAGATCGGTGAGCTGCCCACCAAGCATCACCTCGAGTGCCGTTCGCTCGCCAAAGGCGCGGTTCGGCGCCTTGATCCAGCGATAGCCGCGGTCGGCCTCAGTATAGAGAAGTCGCAGCGCCTTATGGATACCGATCAGGTTCGACAAGCGCGCAGCAAGATCGACGTTCCAGCGGCCGTATTCGCCCTGTTTCCAGCGTTGATAGGTCCGTACTGCGATATCGCCAAGAAGGACTGCCGCTTGCGCATCGGTCACCCCCCAATGGTCGAACAGGCGGATCACGGCGCGCTGCATCGCCTGCACTTCCTCGGTCGAAAATTCGCGTGCCTGGGGCGGCACCGTGCCTTTGATAGCTACCAGCTGCATAAGAACCTCTGTCGAGACAATTGGCATGAATATGATGATAACGTGCCAATTGTCAAGATCGTCGCGGAGCCGTGAGGTTAGGCGTCATTCCGCCTGCATGGACTGCGCCCGACAGGAGCGATTGCAGCGAGAGCAGCGCAAGCTCGCAATCAGAAGCGCGCGAACGCGCCTGGTCGCAGGCTTACCCGGCAACCTCGTCAAACAACGGTTCCAGCGCGATCGGGTCGGCCAATGTGATGCGGTCGAGGATCGAGGCGGTATCGTCGCGGACTTTCAGCATCAGGCTGCGCAGGCGACATTCGGCCTCGGGAAGGCAATTTTTACAATGTTCGTGCGCATTTCGCGCCGCGCAGGGGACCAGCGCCAGCGACCCGCGGGTCAGGCGGACAAGGTCGCCATAGCTGATGTCGATCGGCGATATGGCCAGCTGATACCCGCCATCGCGGCCGCGCTGAGAAATGAGCAGGCCTTCGCGCGCCATTTCCGACAGGATGACGGTCAGGAACTTGGGCGGGATGTTTTGCGCTTCCGCAATGTCCGCCAGCTGGACCTGCCCCTTGCCCCAATGATCGGCAAGATGCTGGAACGCGCGGATCGTATAACGGGTCTTTTGCGAGAGCATGGCGGGCTTACTGTGACATATTCAGGCTTAATTCAACCTGTCTGGATGACATTTCGCCAAGAGTTGATGAAAATCACAGCGGGTGGCATGAACGAAGGCTATAAGCACCGTGATGCTGCCGGTTACGGCAATGATTTGAGGTAGAGCTGATGATGCGTAAATTTCTTGGCGTTCCGGCGGTGCTGGCGGTGTGCATGCTTGCGGGGACCCCCGCGCAGGCGCAGTTCGGCAGCCTGCTTCGCAAAGCCACAACGCCCGCTCCAAAACCGAGCAGCGACGACAATGGCGGCTGCCCCAAAGGCAAAAAGGGCAGCAGCATCGGCCGCAACATCCTGGGCAATGTGCTGAACGATGCGGTCGGAGATGTGGCGAGCAAGGCCGGCGTTTATAGCTATGTGCCCATCAGCGAAGTCAGCGGGACGCTGACCGACGCGATCGCGTGCCGACTCGATCCGGGTGAGCAAGTGCAAGCGGCCGTCGCGACTGAGGAAGCGACGCGCGGTGAAGAGGTTGGCGCGACGGCCAACTGGACCAGCGCGACCCGCCCCGAAGTCAGCGGATCATCGACGGTGGCGTCGATTAACGAAGAGGGCGGCGGGCGCAAGTGCATGAACGTCAACGACTTTATCATCGTCGAAGGCGAAGAAACGCGGGTGACAAAACGCATGTGCAAAGGACCGGGTGAATCGCGTTATGTCCTGGCGGCGTAGAACGGCACGCTGCGGCATTTCGCTGATCGCGCTCGGCAGCCTGACCGCCGCCACCGCGGTCGATCCGGTCAACCCGACCTGCCCGCTCAACCCCAATTGGTCGGCCTATCCGACGATGAAGCTGACGGTGGAAAAGCGTGGCGGGATGAAAGTTCTGCTGGCCGAGGGGCGGATCGACCCCGGATTGCCCGACCGGCTGACCGCCGCGTTAAAGGCCAATCCCGACGTCGGCGAAATCTGGCTGCGCTCCCCCGGCGGCGACGCTCGCGCGGGCAATGCGGCGGGGCGGATCATCCGCTCAAATCTGGGCGTTACGACCCGGATCCCTGCGGGCTGGGCCTGTTTCAGCGCCTGCAATTTCGTGTTCATGGGTGGCGCGCCGCGAGTCATCGAGCCCGGCGGCCAATTCATGGTCCACATGTTTACGCGCACCGGCGACCGTTCGGCGATCGACATGAGCGTCGCAATGGGAACTGACGCGACGCGCGAACTGATCGGCGACATCGAACAGGATTCGGCGCTGCTGGCGAGTGAAGACAATGATTTCCTGATCCGCATGGGGATTTCGCGAAAATTGCTGACCGAAGTCATGTATCGCCAGCAGGCGGTGGCGACCGACGAGAATAAATCGACCCGCCGCTGTCTGACGCTTGCTGAAGCGCTGAAATATGGGGTGACCTACGCGCCCGAGGAATGATCGGGCCGCGTGTGTAGCGTTGCAAACTGAAACGAAAGTCGTAGATTGGCGGTCAAATAGGAGAGGCTGCCATGAACGAGATGACGCATGACCATGCGACCTTCCGGTCGATGATCGACGGGACGCAGGAAGATTGGGACATCATCGCGCGCGAACAGAAAGAATTCGCGCCGCAGAATGGCAAGCGCATTCTCAATCATCTCAAGCTGCTCGGCGGCGATTATGGCGGCTTTCCGGTCGACCGGCTCGAGCATTGCCTGCAAACCGCGACGCGCGCGCACCGTGATGGTCGTGACGAGGAATATGTCGTGATGGCGCTGCTTCACGACATCGGCGACACGCTGGGCGCGTTCAACCACCCCGACGTCGCGGCGGCGATTTTGAAGCCGTTCCTGTCAGAGGAAAATCTGTGGATCGTCCAGCACCATGGTATTTTCCAGGGCCATTATTTCTTCCACTATATCGGGCTCGATCGTGACATGCGCGACCAGTTCAAGGACAGCCCGCATTATGCGGCGTGCGCCGAATTTTGCGAAAAATATGACGCGCCCGCGTTCGACGCCGATTACGACAGCGAAGCGCTGGAATTTTTCGAGCCGATGGTGATGCGGATCTGTTCGTATCCGAAAACGAGCATCTACAAGAAGGTAATGGTCGCGGAAGCGGCGGAGTAGTCTAAAACTGTCATCCCAGCTTTCGCTGGGATGACGAGCTTTCTTACTTCCCCTTAAACTCGACTTTCCGCTTCTGGACAAACGCCATGATGCCCTCAACCGCATCGGCGCTGTTGCCAGCGATGAACTGCCCCTTGGCTTCGGCATCGAGCGTGTCGGCATAGCTTTGCGACAGGCCATCGCGCAGCACCTTGCGCATTGTCCCCAGCGAGACCGTCGGTCCGTTTGCAAGCCGCGCCGCCAGCGCGCGCGCTTCGCCCATCAGCTCGGCATCGTCGACGCATTTATAGACCATGCCCCAATCGGCGGCCTGCTCGCCCGAAATCTTCTCGCCCAGCATCATCATCTGCGTCGCCCGCGGCAGGCCGATAAGGCGCGGCAGCAGCCACGACGAGCCGCCATCGGGGACGAGCCCGATATTGACGAAAGCCTGAAGGAAATAGGCGCTTTTGCCTGCGATCGTGAAATCACCCGACAGCGCAAAGCTGCACCCGACCCCGGCGGCGGGGCCGTTGACCGCGGTGACGACCGGGATGTCGAGGTTCGCGAGCGCCAGCAGCATCGGGTTGTAGTGGTTGCGCAGCGCCTTACGACTGTTCGCGCCGCCGCCAACCGCCGACGATGTGCGATCGCCGCCCAGATCGGCCCCCGAGCAAAATCCGCGTCCTTCGCCGGTGATCAGCAATGCGCGCGCGCCGAGCAGGGGCAAGTAATCGAGCGCGCTGCGGATGTCGTCGGCCATCGCGGGCGGCATCGAATTGAGCCGGTCAGGGCGGTTGAGCGTGATCGTCGCGACATCGTCGGCAATGTCCAGCTTGATCGTGTCGAAGGTGGGGATGTCGGTCATGGGGAAGAATCCTCTTGCAGGCACTTTACCTTTACGTTCACGTAAAGATGTGACTCATTTGGCGGGCGAGTGCAAGGGGGAAGGCGGCACCGGTTTTTTGGACGATGTTTCTTGCGCCAGCACGTCGCTCAGCCAGCCCTTGAAATGCGACATCGCTCCGCTTTCGGGGCGCGACATCAGGCGGGTGAGCCAATAGCGACCGGCGTCGATTTCGATTGTGAAAGGCTGCACCAGCAGTTCGGATGCGAGTTCGCGGGTGAACATCGCGGGCGGTGCGAGGGCAATGCCGAGCCCCGCGGCAGCGGCTGCGGCCATTAGGGCCGAGCTGTCGAACATCGGGCCGCGCAGCACCGGGGCGGGGACGCCAGCGGCGGCAAACCACCGCGTCCATTCGTCGGCGCGGTACGAGCGCAGCAGGCGTTCGGGTATCAGGTCAGCGGCGGTCTTGAGCCGCGCGGCGATGGCGGGGGTGCAGAGCGGGGTCATCGGCGCGGCGAGCAGCGGCTCGGCATGGGTGCCGTGCCAGGCGCCATCGCCAAAGCGGATCGCGAAATCGAGCGCCTCGCCCGCCAGGTCGACGCGGTTGTTGTTGGTCGAGATGCGCAGGTCGATCCCCGGATACGCGCGGGCGAAGGCGTCGAGGCGCGGGAGGAGAAAGCCGGTGCCGAAGGTGCCGACGACCCCGACCTTGAGCACCTCGCGGAAGCGGCCGCTGCTATATTGATCGAGCGTGGCGGCGACGCGGTCGAACGCGTCGGCGACGACGGGGACGAGCGCATGCCCCTCGTCGGTGAGCGCGAGGCCGCGCGGCAGGCGGTGGAACAAGCGGGTGCCGAGGCGGCGTTCGAGCTGCGCGACCTGATGGCTGACCGCGCCCTGGCTGACGCATAATTCGATCGCGGCGCGGGTGAAATTAAGATGGCGCGCGGCGGCGTCGAAGGCGCGCAGGGCGTTGAGCGGGAGCTGGGCGCGGTCCATTGGGCCTCTTTACTATGTCGACCTGTCTGGGCTCGTGACCCCGCACTTGATCCGGGGTCCACGCGGCGGCGATGGCCAATGGTTCCCGGATCAAGTCCGGGATTACGAAAGATATGAGAAATTCTCATGGTTTTGTCGAGAAATGATGCTTTGTACCGGGCGTGCCGACTTGGCAATTTGGCGGCGAAGGGAGACGGTAATGTTCGAAGCAATCAGTCTGTTGGCGTGGCTTGCCGCGACGAGCGGGGCGCCGGTTCCGGCGGTTGATCCGCTGACGCAGCCGATCACGACGTCGCGGTCCGCCGAGTGGTTGGCACCTGCGCCGCCTGAAAAGATCTACGGCAACAGCTATCTGGTCGGGTTTGGCGGGATGAGTGTGGCGTTGATCGACACCGGGGACGGATTGGTGCTGGTCGACGGCGCCTTGCCGCAAGCGGCGCCCGCGATCCTGACCAATGTCCGGAAGCTGGGGTTCGACCCCAAAGACATTAAATTTATTCTGAGCACTGAACCGCATTTCGACCATGCTGGCGGGCTCGCGGCGCTGGCGCGCGACACCGGCGCGACAGTGGTGGCGAGCGCGGGCGGGATTGAGGGGTTGAAGTCGGGACGCCACGCCGCCGACGATCCGCAGCTCGCTTATGGCGGCAGCTGGCCCGCGGTGACCACGGCCACGCGGGTGATGGCGGATGGTGAGATGCTCAAGCTGGGCAAGCTGGGGATCACCGCCCATGCGACCCCGGGGCATACGATGGGCAGCATGAGCTGGAGCTGGCCGGCGTGCGAGGGCAACCAGTGCAAGACAATTGTCTTTGCATCGAGCCTGAATCCGGTGTCGGCCGACGATTATCGGTTCACCAGCGTTGCGGGGACGCCGTTCATTGCGGCCTTTGGGCAAAGTTATCGGACGATGGACGCGCTGGCCTGCGACGTCCTGATTTCGGCGCATCCCGACAATGCGGGCGAGGGGCGGTACAATTCGAAGCCGGGAGCGTGCCGCGCCTATGCCGATCGGTCGCGCCAGGCTTTGGCGAAGCGGTTGGCGGCGGAGAAGGCGGGGGCCGCGAAGTAGCCGGTTGTTGATCCTCCCTGTCGCGTAGCGATGGTGAGGTGGCGTCCGCAGGAGTGAGGGAGGAGCAGAGACGCAAAGGTGCTGTCCCTCCACCATTCGGTCTCCCCCCATGACGCCGTCATGGGGCTCTGCGTCTATTTATCGACGACCAGACAGGCCTGTCCGCCCTTGCTGAGCGCGGCGCAGAAGTTGTTGGCTTCGCCCTTGTTGGCAAAGCCGCCGGTCTGGAGGCGGGTGACCTTCCCGGTCTTGACGTAGGTCGGCTGGCGCGCGGCGACGGCCGAATATTTTTTGCCGAGCGTCACCCAGAGACTGCGCGCATTGGCCTCGATCCCGAAGGCGCCGAGCTGGGCGCGCCAGGTGCTTTTACCGCCAGTAGAACGCGACGGGGTCGGGGTTTCGCGGACAGCGATGGGCGCGTTGTTGATGGGCGGTTTGGATTTGGCCGCAGCGGGCGGCAGCGTGCCGCTGGTGGGCGGCGGGGCGTAGGTCGTGCCGGGCTTGCCCTTGGCGGCGTCGGCCGCCGCAGTGGCTTCGACGGCGGCGATCGTGGCGGCCTTGGCGGCAGGTGTCGAGGGTGGCGGGGTCGCGACCACCGGCGGCGGCGTGTAGCTTGCGCCGGGAACCGAGGCGGGCAGGCTGGCGGTCTTGATCGGCGATGCAGGCGTCGGCTTTGCCGTCGGCGGCGGCGCGGCGGAGTTCACCGCGGCTAGGCGCGCGCGCGCCTCGTTCTTTTCGATTTCGGGCAGCATCGCAAGGCCGCGCTGGCGCTGTTCGAGCGGGATCAGGCTGTCGAGCTGCGCGAGCCGGGCCGAGGCGATGCCGAGCCCAGCGTCGCTGGCGCGCTTGGTGAGCGCATAGGCACGCGGCCAGTCCTGCGCCGCAAGGTCACCGTTGAAGTGCGCGGTGCCAAGGACATATTGCGCCCGCGGTTCGCCGCGTTCGGCCGAGCGAAGGATGAACGGCATCGCTTCGTCGCGGCGGTTGGCGGTGAACAGCACGAGGCCGAGATTATCCTCGGCCTGCAAATGGCCCTGTTTGGCGGCGCGGCGATACCAGGCTTCGGCTTGAGCGAGGTCGGTGGGAACGCCGCGGCCAAGCTTGTAGGCTTGCCCCAGGTTGAACTGCGCATCGGCATCGCCGGCGAGCGCGGCGGGGCGCCACTGGGCGACGGCGCCCTGATAGTCGCCGCGCTGCCAGGCATCGACGCCGTCCTTGACGTCGGCATGGGCGGGCGCGGTCAGCATCATTGCCGCAATCAGCGGCAGCGCCAGCGAAACGGCAGTGCGGAATGGTCGCATCATATTCTCCAATGACTTGCATCGCTGCAGTCCCCGCGTGTTTCCTAGCGTGGAATGGCTAACACCGCGTTAGCAACCTGCATCCTGCGCCATATCTGATCCATTTCGGGACAAATGTCGCTTGCGACCTTGTTTACCATGATGGCGAGCGGGCCGTTCACCTTCTTTCCATCATCGTTAACTCAATTTTAGCGCCCCGCATGGCATTCCACCGCCAATTCGTGGTTTTTCAGGGGGACAGCTGTGCGCGTTTTGGCATTGGCTTCACAAAAAGGCGGGTCGGGAAAAACGACCTTGTCGGGGCATCTGGCGGTACAGGCGCAGCTAGCGGGCGCCGGGCCGGTTGTCCTGATCGACATCGATCCACAGGGCTCGCTCGCCGACTGGTGGAACGAGCGCGAGACCGATCTTCCGGCTTTTGCCCAGACCACCGTGGCGCGGCTCGCGTCCGACCTGGAAATCCTGCGCCAGCAGGGTTTCAAGCTCGCGGTCATTGATACGCCTCCGGCAATTACGATGGCGATCCAGAGCGTCATTTCGGTCGCCGAACTGATCGTCGTCCCGACCCGGCCCAGCCCGCACGATCTGCGCGCCGTCGGTGCCACCGTCGATCTGTGCGAACGCGCTGGCAAGCCGCTGGTGTTCGTCGTCAACGGCGCAACGCCCAAGGCCAAGATTACCAGCGAAGCCGCCGTCGCATTGTCGCAGCACGGCACTGTCGCTCCGATTACCTTGCACCACCGCACCGATTATGCCGCGTCGATGATCGATGGCCGCACGGTGATGGAAGTCGATCCCAATGGCCGTTCGGCCGAAGAGATCCGCCAGCTGTGGACGTATATGAGCGACCGGCTCGAAAAGAATTTCCGCCGCACCATCTTTGCCGCGCCGATCCCGACGCAGGGCAATTATGGCGCGGTCCGTCCGATGGGCGGTGGCTTTGGCCGCCGCATCGCTGGCCAGTGACGGGAGGGATCGGAACCATGGGCGAACCCAAACCTCTCGCATCGCTGAGTGCCGGCCTCTTGGCCCGCAAGGGCGGCGCACGGCCCGCCATGCGCCGTCAGCCGCTGGGCAGCGGCCCTGCACCCACCAACGCCGTCGGTTATGACGACCTTGGCTGGAATGACATGGGCTATGACGTCGATCCCGATCAGTCGGGCGAACCGGCGCGGATGCTCGACCTGAAACCTTTGCTGACCGGTTCGGTGCCGGCGCATAATGTCGAGGCTGAACAAGCACTCGAAGACAGCGTTGGTCACGAGCTGACCGATGCGGTTGCCGAGGATCATGCCGCGAAAGATTATGGCGCCGATGCTTTTGAAGCCGAAGCGCATGAAGTCCCCGAAATCGTCCGCCAGCAGGAATCGCTGATCGACCGCGTCGCCGCCGTGGCGCGCAAGGTCGAAGCGCGGCCCGAGCCGAAGCCGAAGAAGGAAAAGGCGCCGCGCGCATTGCGGGCGCGTGAAAAAGCGGCGTTCACGCTCCGCCTCGATGCCGAACGCCATCTGCGGCTGCGGCTGGCGAGCGCGGTGACAAACCGGTCCTCGCAGGTGATCCTGATCGATTTGCTCGATGAATATCTGACGACGCTGCCCGAAATCGACGCGATGGCGAGCCGCCTGCCGGCGGCCCGTCCGACGCGCCAGACGATGCCGCGCTGAACCAGTCCAAAGGGGACCATAAGATGAACCGCAAAATGCTGATGAACCTCGCCGTTTCGGGCTTTATCCTGAGCGTCGCCACCGGATGCAGCGGGATGGGCGCGATGGCCGATGCGCCGTCGCGCGCCGCAGGCAAGCCCCAAGTCGCCGCCAAGTCGGCCGATCAAGCGCGCGCTGCGCTCGAAGCCGGGAAAGTCAGCAAGGCCGTCGGCTTGGCCGAAGCTGCGGTTGCCGCAAGCCCGCGCGACGCGAGCTATCGGGCGCTGCTGGGGCAGGCCTATCTCAACGACGGTCGTTTTACGTCCGCCACTTCGGCGTTGACCGAAGCGATGGAATTGGGCGCGACCGACAGCAATACCATTATCGCGCTGACGCTGGCACAGATTGCGCAGGGCAAGGGCGCCGAGGCGATTTCGCTGCTGCAGGCGCACCGCGACACGGTTCCGGCATCGGACATCGGGCTGGCTCTGGCGCTGGCCGGGGATAGCGAAGGCGCGATCTACGTGCTGACCGACGCGGCGCGCGCGCCCGACGCAAGCGCGCGGACGCGGCAGAATCTGGCGCTCGCCTTTGCCCTGTCGGGGCGCTGGGCGCAGGCGCAAATCCTGGCGTCGCAGGACCTGTCGCCCGCCAAGCTGGAAGCGCGGATGGTGGAATGGTCAAAACTGGCCGAAACGCCGAACGCGCAGCTTCGCGTCGCGAGCCTGATCGGCACCAAGGCGCAGCAGGATGCCGGGATGCCGGTTCGTCTGGCGCTGAGCAATTATGGCGAGACGCAGATGGCGGCCGCCGAATTGGCGCCGGTTGAACTCGCAAGCGCCGATCCGGCGCCGGTTGCCGCCTATGCGCCGCCGCCGCCGGTGCTGGCCGACGCCAGCAGCGCGATCCGCAGCGTCGAACTGCCGATGCCTGAACGCACCGCCGATGGCGTCGTGCCGGTCACCGAATTGCCGCAGCCGAACGCCGCGAGCGAAGTCATTATGGCCGACGCCGCTCCCTATCGCGCCGCACCGCGCCTCGCGGGCGAGGGGCGTATCCGTCCGGCGCAGCAACAGGCACTGGAACTGGCGACCGTGCTGATTCCGAAGGCAATCGCTTTCAACGCTAAAAAGCCAAGCGGCTGGGCGGTGCAGCTGGGCGCCTATGACAGCCTGGGCATCGCCAAGGAAAAATGGGGCGGGCTGAAAAAGCGCAGCGCCATGCTGGCGAATTTCCCGGCATCGAGCCATGCGGCGACGGTCAAGGGCCGCATCTTCTATCGCCTGACCGTCAACGGCCTGGCAACGCGCGCCGATGCGACGAGCCTGTGCAACGAGCTGAAGGCGCATGGCCAGACCTGCTTCATCCGCGCGATGGGCGGTAGCGAGAGCATCCAGTGGGCGTCGAAAGCCAGCCAGATCCGGATGGCGTCGCGCTAACGCAAAGCGTCCGCTCGGCGGGCCGAACCGAAAAAGGGGGCAGGGCCACATGGTCCCGCCCCTTTTTTCATGTTCGTTCGCAAATGACGCATTTGAACAGCTCAGCGTATACGCAATCCACCCTTCCACATCTCAGTCGCTCGGCCCTGCACGGGCATGCCATCGAACGGAGTGTTGCCGGCATAGGCGGCCATTCTCTTGGCATCGACCTGCCACGGGGTTCCCTCATCGACCAGGATGAGGTCGGCGTCCTTGCCTAGGGTCAGGCGCCCGGCATTAAGGCCGAGCAGGCAGGCGGGGGTGGCGGCGAGCAGGTCGAAGAGGCGGCCAGGCGCGATATGGCCGTCGCGCACGAGATTGAGCCCGAGCGCCAGCAGCGTTTCGGCGCCCGCCATGCCCGGCAACGCCTCGGCAAAGGGCAAGCGCTTGTCCTCGGGGCCGCGCGGGTCGTGGCCCGATGACAGGACGTCGATCGTCCCGTCGGCAACGGCGGCGAGGCACGCCTGACGATCATCCTCGCTGCGCAGCGGCGGGGACAGGCGCGCGAAGGTGCGAAAATCGCCGATCGCGGTGTCGGAGAGGAACAGATGCGCGGGGGTGATGCCGCAGAGGACGGGCAGCCCCTTCGCCTTCGCGGCGCGGATCAGATCGAGGCCGCGGGCGGTGGTGACCTGCCGGAAATGAACCGGGGCGCCGGTTTCTTCGACGAGGGCGAGATCGCGCGCGATCGCGATCGCTTCGGCGATGGCGGGGGCCGAGGCGAGGCCGAGGCGGGTCGCCATTTCACCATCGGTCGCGACCGCGCCGGCGGTAAGACCTTCATCCTCGGCGTGGATGATCGTGACGAGGCCGAGCGACGCGGCATAAGCGAGGATGCGGCGCATCACGCCGCTGTCGGCGATGCGGCTGCGGCCGGTAGCGATGGCGCGGGCGCCCGCGCTTTTCATCAGGCCGATTTCGGCGAGCTCCTTGCCCGCGAGGCCTTTGGTCGCAGCGGCGAGCGGATGAACCCACAGGTCGGGTTTGCCGCCCTTGGCGGCGCGCTCGACAAGGCCGGGGTCGTCGAGCGGCCCGGCGTCGGGCATCAGCGCGGCGCGAGTGATGCCGCCGAAATGAAAGGCGGGTTTGTCGGTCGCAAACACGCCAAGGTCGATGATGCCGGGGGCGAGCCATTGGCCTTTCGCGTCGACGGTCTCGGCGCCCGCGGGAATGTCGACCGGATCGATCGCGGCGATGCGGCCATCGACCACGAGCAGGCTGCCCGGGCGCGGCGTGTCGCCGTCGATCAGCTGCGCGTTTGTGATTAGGAGCGGTTTCAGTTCCATCCCGCGACCCCTCGCTGGCGGCGCGTCAATATGTCGAGGCACGCCATGCGGACCGCGACCCCCATTTCGACCTGCTCGGTGATTGTCGAGCGGGTGGGGTGGTCAGCGACGCTGCTGTCGATTTCGACCCCGCGGTTCATCGGGCCGGGGTGCATGATGATCGCGTCGGGCTTGGCTTTTTCGAGGCGTTTGGGGGTCAGGCCGTAGAGCGCGTGATATTCGCGCGCGCTGGGCAGATAAGCGCCGTCCATGCGCTCGTTCTGGAGGCGAAGCATCATCACGACGTCGGCGTCCTTCAGACCTTCGTCCATGTCGGTGAAGGTCGTCACATGCATGCGGTCGATCGCTGGCGGCGTGAGCGTCGGCGGCGCGACGATGCGCACTTCGTTCCCGAGCAAGGTGAGCGCGAGGATGTTCGAGCGCGCGACGCGGCTGTGGAGGACGTCGCCGCAGATGGCGATAGTGAGGCCTTCGACACGGCCGAGGCGGCGGCGGATGGTGAGCGCGTCGAGCAAAGCTTGCGTCGGATGTTCGTGACGGCCGTCACCCGCGTTGAGCACGGGGCAGTCGACTTTGTCGGCGATGAGTTGCACCGCGCCCGAGCTGCCGTGGCGGATTACCATCGCGTCGGCGCGCATCGCGTTGAGCGTCATCGCGGTGTCGATCAGCGTCTCGCCCTTCTTCACGCTCGATTGCGCCGCGTGCATGTTGACGACGTCGGCGCCGAGGCGTTTTCCGGCGATTTCGAAAGATAGCAAGGTGCGCGTCGAATTTTCGAAAAAGGCGTTGATGATGGTGAGCCCGGCGAGCCGGTCGTCATGCTTGGCGGCGCCGCTGCGGTTGAGGTCGACCCACTCCTCGGCGGCGTCGAGAACATAGCTGATCTCCCACGGGGTCAACTGGGCGATGCCGATCAGGTGGCGATGGCGAAAGGCATCGCCGCCGGGCGGATAGTCGCTGGCGGGTCGGGTTGTTGATGTTGTCATTAAAGGGGAGCGTTTAGGCAGGACGAGGCAAATACGCAAGCGCCGCGGCGATCAGCGGTCCCAGCAATCCGAGCACCCAAAGCGCGAGCAGGATCAGTTCGAGGACAAGCAGCGTCATCATCTGCGTCGCGAAAGGCTGTTTGCGCGTCTTGTGCCGAACGAGCCGTGAAGCCGCAAAGGTGCCGATTGCGCCGCCGAGAAAAGCCCATTGCAGCAGGGCTGCCTCGCTGATCCGCCGCGCGCCCGCTGCGGCGCGATGTTTGTCGTTTATCATCAGGGCGAAGGCGATGACATTGGCGGCGATCAGCCAGTAGAGGATATATTCGGTGACACGGTCCATGATTAGCGCGTCATCGCATCAATCGCGCCTTGCAGGATGAAGGCCGCGGCGGCGCTATCGATCCGTTCGGCGCGTTTGGCGCGGCTGACGTCGGCGGCGATCATCGCGCGCTCGACCGCGGCGGTCGACCAGCGTTCGTCCCAGAGCAGGATGGGGAGGTCAAGCGGCAGGAGGTTGCGGGCGAAGGCGCGGGTGCTTTGGGTGCGCGGGCTGTCGGTGCCGTCCATGTTGAGGGGGAGGCCGACAACGAGACCGACGATCGCGTGGGCGGTGAGGACCGCTTTGAGCGATGCGAGGTCGGCGGCGAATTTCTTGCGGATGATCGTCTTGTCGGGGGTCGCGAAGCTCCAGTTCATATCGCAGGTCGCGACGCCGATGGTCTTGGTGCCGACGTCGAGACCCGCGAGGCGGCCGCCGGTCGGGAAATGGGCGGCGAAGTCGGGGGTGGCGGTGGTGATCATCGGACTGCCTCTAATTCCAAAACCTGGTCATTGCGAGCGGATCGGGCCGAAGGCGGCCGCATGCCAACCAATCCAGAGCGGTTTGCGCAGGCTCCGGATTGCCGCGTCGCTACGCTCCTCGCAATGACGAGCTCAGGATTTTGCTACCGGTGCGGGGGCGCAATCGGCAGTGGCACCGCCGCGGGCGGTACCGGCGACGGATTGCCCCCGAAGGTCGCCAATCGCCGCAAAGCATCGGCGCGGACGTTCGCCCAGAACAGGGTGATGTCATACACATGATAATTGTTGCCCGGCAGCACATAACCCGCGACGACGTAATTCTTGGCGACGTCGGCATCGCCGATCATCAGCAGGCCGCGCGTGTCGTCGCATTTGGCGCCGATCTTGCCCGCGATCAGCGACCCGCTCTTGAAGCCCTCGGTGGGTTTGAGCGTGCCGAGATTGGCCTCGGGCGCCGCTGCGGCATCGGGGGTGCCGGTGAGCGGGTTGGTACACAGCATCCGCGTGTCGGCGCGCGGTCGGCCGTCGAAGCCGATCGTGCCATCATAGGCGCTCGTCACCATTGCGGGGTCGGCGGGGTCGGCAAAGGTCGCCCAGCCGAGGATGCAGCCCTTTTGATCAGCGGTCTGGCACGCGGGCAGGCCGAGCGCCGCCATGTCGGTGTCGAGGCTGATCGGCCAGCCGATGACATAGGCGGCGACGATCCGCTTCGCGAGCGGGGTTCCTGCGATCTTGTTTTTCAGCAGGGTGGTGAGATGAAGCGCGCCCTGGCTGTGGCCGGCGAGGATGATCGGTTTGTTTTTGGGCTGGGCGGCGACAAAGGCGTCGAAGGCTTCCTCGACATCGCGGTAAGCGGCGTCGATCGCTTTGCCCGCGGTCACGCGGTCTTCGGCGAGGAAGGCGCCGAGCGTCGCCTGACGGTAGCGCGGCGCCCAGATGTCACCCGCGTCGGCAAAGGCGCTCGCCATGCCCTGCACGAACAGATTAGCGCGGTGATCCGAATCGCGGTCGGCGAGCGGCGCGTTCCAGCTGGAGCGGCTGTAATAGCTGGTGGGGTGAACGAAAAAGACCGCGGCGTCGCCCTTTGGTGCCGGCGGCGCGGTGGTTTCGGTGGCACCCGCGGACGGAATCAGCTGGTCGCGCGACTGCGCTTCGGCGCTGTCGGGCGTCGATCCTTCGGAGGCGGGGCGCCAGGCCGACGGGTCACCATCAATGCCGGGACGCGCGAACCACATTTTGGGATCGTCATAGGCGTTGGGCGCAACCGCGACCTGCTGCTTGAACTCGGCGCTCGGCACAAAGGCGGTGCGCGCGACCCAGCCGGGAAAGAGCTGGTACACAACCCCGGCGGCGAGGATCAGCAAGATGATCGCGGCAATGACGTATAGAAATTTGCGGGCCAATGGGGGCTCCATGGGGGAGAGAAGGGAGACGGGCTGGTGCGCTGTTTGGCTTGCGCTGGCCAGCGAAACAAGCCCAGATGTGGGGTATGACAGACGCGCCCGCAACCGGCACAGCCGCCGATTCGCCCCGAGTTTCCGCACGCCTTGACGATAACGACCCGCCATGGCCGCTGCGACCGTGGATCATGGCGGCGATTTGCGCCGCGGCGGGGCTCGCGTTCCACGCGCTGGTCGATCATCCCTACCAAGACGCGCTGGCGCAATGGCGCAGCGCGCTGGCGACCGCGGTGGCGGTGGCAGCGGTGGTGTTCGTTCTCGGCGTCGAGTTGCGCCGCTGGCACTGGGCGCTGGGTTTCGCGCTGCTCTGGGGCATCGTGCTGGGGCTGATCGCGTGGCAGACGGCGGCGTATAATCTGCAGGGCAGCCCGATCGAATGGTCGTTCTGGTCGGGGATGCTCGCGGTGCTCGTCGCGACGCCCTTGTTCCAGACGCGGCGCGATGTCGCGCCCGACTGGCGTTTCTGGAAGTTGTGGGCGATGCCCTATGATCGGCTGCACAGCCATGCGTGGACCGATGCGGTGATCGGCGCGGCGAGCCTGGCGTTCGTCGGCATCGCGTTCCTGCTGACCTTCCTGATTTCGGAAATGTTCCACCTGATCGGGATCGACCTGATCCGCGACCTGCTGAACGACGAATGGTTCGGCTGGATGCTCGCGGGGGCGGCGTTCGGCGGCGCGGTCGGGTTGCTGCGCGAGCGCGACAAGTTGGTTTCGACGCTGCAGCGGCTGGTGATGGTTGTGCTGGCGGTGCTGGCGCCGGTGCTGGCGGCGGCGCTGGTGATTTTCCTGTTGTCGCTGGCGGGGACGGGGCTGGCGAAGCTGTGGGCGTCGGGCTTTTCGACGGCGGCGCTGATGCTGGCGGCGGCGGCATTCGCGGTGCTGCTCGCCAATGCGGTGATCGGCAATGGCACCGACGACCCCGCGACGAATCCGCTGCTGCGCTGGGCGGCGCCGGTGCTGGCGGTGGCGGTGCTGCCGCTGGCGGGGGTCGCCTTTTATTCGATGCAGCTGCGGATCGGCCAATATGGCTGGACACCCGAGCGCATCTGGGGGTTGATCGCGACGCTGATAGCCTTGGCCTATGGCGCGATCGGCCTTTGGGCGGTGGGGAAGGGGCGGCGCGAATTCGACGATGTGCTGCGCCCGTTGCAGCAGAAGCTGGCGATCGGCGTGGCGTTGCTGGCGCTGTTCCTGGCGTTGCCGATCCTCGATTTCGGGGCGATTTCGACGCGCGACCAGATGGCACGGCTGACGTCGGGGACGACGAAGGTCGAACAACTCGACTGGGCGGCGATGGCCTATGATTTCGGGCCGAGCGGGCGCGCGGCGCTCAAGGAGCTGACGAGGTCACCGCAGAAGGAGCGCGCCGACGCGGCCAAAGCAGCGCTGGCGGCGAAGAATCGCTGGGATCTGACCGGGCCGAAGGGGCCGGTGTTGCTCAAGCCGCTTGCCGAGCGGCTCCGCGTTATCCCTGCCGAGCGTGCGCTGCCCGCCGAGGCGATGGAGCGCATCGCCGGAGCCTATATGTGCAGCCGCGCCAAGGCATGCGTCGCGGTGTGGCTGGCGGATGACCGGATCGGGGTGCTGGGGCAGAATGAGCCGGGCGAGCCGGTGAACTTTGATTTTGTGACGCTGAACAAGGATGGGCGCTGGGTGCAGGGAGAATTCAGCCGCGACGCACGCCCGACGCGGCCCAAGGTCGATCTGTCGAAAGCGACGGTGACGGTCGAGACGATCGAGCAGCGGCGGATTTTGGTGGATGGCGTGCCGGAGTCGGGGGCGTTCGAATGATTTGATCCTCCGCGTCGCGTTGCGCGGGGGAGGTGGCAGTCCGAAGGATTTATGGAGGGGCGCTGGCGTGACGCCGCCGCCCCTCCACCAGCGCCTACGGCGGCGGTCCCGCTGGCGCTGCAACGCCGTCTGCGGACCCCATGACTTCGTCACAGGGAGGATAGAGAAGGTTGAAGCGATCCCGCGGTAATGCTAGCGGCGCGGCTTCCCCGCAAAGGCAGGACCCCAATGACAATCGATCAGGCAACGGTCAGGAAAATAGCGTCGCTGGCGCGCATCGCGATCAGCGATGCCGAAGCCGCCGCGATGGAAGGCGAACTCAACGGTATTTTGGGCTGGGTCGAACAACTCGGCGAGGTCGATGTGACCGGGGTCGAGCCGATGACCGCGGTGATTCCGAACACGCTGCGGCTGCGCGACGATGTGATCGACGCCGACCCGCTGACCGGCGGCAACCGCCGCGACGATGTGCTGGCGAACGCGCCGGCGGCGATGCACGGCTTTTTCGGCGTGCCGAAGGTGATCGAATAATGACCGAGCTGACCAACCTGACCGTCGCGCAGATCCGCGACGGGCACCGCGCGGGCGATTTTTCCGCGGTCGAAGTGGCGGAGGCGTTCAGTGCCAATGTCGCAGGGGCGAAGGCGCTCAATGCGTTTATCGTCGAGACACCCGAGCATGCTCTTGAAGCCGCGAAGCAGGCTGATGCCGACCGCGCGGCGGGGACGCTCAAGCCGCTGTCGGGCGTACCGATCGGGATGAAGGATCTGTTCTGCACCAATGGCGTCCAGACGACGGCTGCGAGCCATATGCTGGAGGGTTTCATCCCGCGCTATGAATCGACCGTCAGCCAGAAATTGTGGGACGCGGGCGCGGGGATGCTGGGCAAGCTGAACCTCGACCAGTTCGCAATGGGGTCGTCGAACGAGACGAGCTATTTCGGCAATGTGATCTCGCCGTGGCGGCGCAAGGATGGCGGCAATGCCGCGCTCGCGCCGGGTGGTTCGTCGGGTGGGTCGTCGACCGCGATCGCGGCGCGGCTCTGCCCCGCGGCAACCGGCACCGATACCGGCGGCTCGATCCGCCAGCCCGCGGCGTTCACGGGCATTTCGGGGATCAAGCCCACCTATGGCCGCTGCTCGCGCTGGGGCATCGTGGCGTTCGCGAGCTCGCTCGATCAGGCGGGACCGATGGCGCGCGATGTGCGCGACTGTGCGATCATGCTCGAAAATATGGCGGGCTTCGATGCGAAGGATGCGACAAGCCTGAATCTGCCGGTGCCCAATTGGGAAGCGGCTTTATCGAGCGATCTCAAGGGCAAGACGGTTGGGATTCCCAAGGAATATCGGCTGGAGGGCATCGACCCCGACATCGACGCGATGTGGGAAGCGGGGATCGCGATGCTGAAGGATGCGGGCGCCGCGGTTGTCGAAATCAGCCTGCCGCACACCAAATATGCGCTGCCGGCCTATTACATCATCGCGCCCGCGGAGGCGTCGTCGAACCTCGCGCGCTATGACGGCGTGCGTTATGGTTTGCGCGACCTGCCCGCCAAGGACTCCTCTGGGGGGGGCGCGGGGTTGCAGGACATGTATGCCGCGACGCGCGCCGAAGGATTTGGGCCTGAGGTCAAGCGCCGTATCATGATCGGCACCTATGTGCTGTCGGCGGGCTTTTACGATGCCTATTACACGCAGGCGCAGAAAGTACGGACGCTGATCGCGCGCGATTTCGAACAGGCTTTTGGTTCGTGCGATGTGATCCTTGCGCCGACCGCGCCGTCGGCGGCGTTCGGGCTGGGCGAGAAGATGGCCGATCCGCTGGCGATGTATCTTAACGACGTGTTCGCAGTTCCCGCGAGCCTTGCCGGGCTGCCCGCAATGTCGGTCCCCGCGGCGCTCAACCGCGAAGGGCTGCCGCTGGGCTTGCAGATCATCGGCAAGGCATTTGACGAGCAGAGCGTGCTGAACGCCGGGTTGGCACTTGAAGAGCGGTCGGGCTTCACGGCGCGCGCAGAGAAGTGGTGGTAAGATGAGCGATTATCGCATCAAGGGCGAAACCGGTGAGTGGGAGGTCGTGATCGGCCTTGAGGTCCACGCCCAGATCACCACTAACGCTAAGCTGTTTTCGGGCGCCGCGACGGCGTTCGGGGCGGAGCCAAATACGCAGGTGAGCCTCGTGGACGCGGCCATGCCGGGGATGCTGCCGGTTCCGAACCGCGAGTGCATCCGCCAGGCGGTGCGCACGGGCATGGCGATCGAGGCGCAGATCAATCGCTGGTCGCGGTTCGACCGCAAGAATTATTTCTATGCCGACCTGCCGCAGGGTTATCAGATTTCGCAGCTTTATCATCCGCTTGTCGGCGAAGGCTCGATCACCGTCGAGGCGGACGAGAAGGCGGGCATTCCCGAAGCGAAGGTGATCGGGGTCGAGCGGATCCATGTCGAGCAGGACGCCGGGAAGCTGATGCACGACCAGCATCCGACGATGTCTTACGTCGATTTGAACCGCAGCGGCGTCGCATTGATGGAGATCGTGTCGAAGCCCGACATGCGCTCGCCGGCTGAGGCCGGGGCCTATGTCCGCAAATTGCGCGCGATCCTGCGCTATGTCGGCTCGTGCGACGGCAATATGGAAGAAGGGTCGATGCGCGCCGACGTTAATGTCAGCGTGCGGAGGCCCGGCGACGAATTCGGGACGCGCACCGAGACGAAGAATGTCAATTCGGTGCGCTTCGTCATGGCGGTGATCGAAGGCGAGGCAAAGCGTCAGGTCGAACTGATCGAAAGCGGCGGCACCGTGGTGCAGGAAACGCGGCTCTACGATCCCGACCGCAATGAGACGCGCTCGATGCGGTCGAAGGAAGATGCGCATGATTATCGCTACTTCCCCGATCCCGACCTGCTGCCGCTCGAACTGGATGACGAATTTCTGGTCGAATGTCGCGAAAGCCTGCCCGAACTGCCCGATGCCAAGCGTGACCGTTATCTGGCGCTGGGGATTTCGCCGTATAACGCCGATGTTCTGACCGCCGAGGTTGAGGCAGCGCGCTGGTTCGACACGTTGCTCGATGCGGGCGCCAAGCCGGTTGCGGCGGCGAACTGGGTGACGAGCGAGTTGTTCGGCGCGCTCAATCGCATGGGCCGCGACCTGACCGATTCGCCGGTATCGCCGCAGCAGGCCGCCGAATTGCTTGGGCTGGTTGCCGACGGCACGATTTCGGGCACGATTGCGAAGCAGGTGTTCGAAAAGATGCTCGAAAGCGGCGACGGCGCTGCCGAAATCGTCGAGCGCGACGGGCTGAAGCAGACGAGCGACACCGGCGCGATCGAGGCGGAGATTGCCAAGATCCTGACCGCCAACGCCGACAAGGTCGAGCAGTATAAAGGCGGCAAGGAAGCGCTGTTCGGCTTCTTCGTCGGCCAGACGATGAAGGCGATGCAGGGCAAGGCGAACCCGCAGGTGGTCAACGAGCTGCTGAAGAAGGCGCTCGGCTGATCCTCCTTTGTGATCGAGTTCCCAGTCAATTCAGTGGCTTCGGTGTCATTGGTGGCTAAACCCATGCCGGTATGATGCGAAGAATGAATGATGATGAAGCGGATGATGGTTGCGGTTGGCGGTGCGCTGATGCTGGCGGGGCGGCACTGCGAGCGCCGCGCCCGCGGTGAACGACGGCTATGACTGGACGATGCGGATCAACGAAGACCGGGTGTCGGACGCGATCCTCGCCTATGAAGTCGATGGCACTGACGACCAGCCGCTGAATTTTCGCTGCGAGCAGGGCGGCAATCGCATCTTTGCGGGGATTTCGGGCGCCTTCCCGGATTTGACCGCGGTCGAACTGGCGTCGGGTGATGCAAAGCTGCGCGTCACCGGCACGACCGAAATCGACGGAATGCCGTTTTTCCAGTCGCAGAGAATTGCGGGCGGATTGCCGCTGATCCACGCCTTTGCGGCGAACGGCTGGCTGCGGATGACCGCTAAAGGCCGCGCGATCGACATGGCGGCAACGGTGACCGGCAAACAGGCGATCGCACGCTTCGTGGCATTCTGTACCGGGTAGCGAGGGCCTAGTTGGTCGCGTGCCAGACGCTGCGGCCCTCCTTGATCGTTTCGCGGACCTTGATGTCCTTGATGTCATCAACGCGCGTCGTCAGTGGGTTCCGGTCGAGAATGACGAAATCGGCGAGCAGTCCCGCCTTGATCCGGCCTTTTCGGTTCTCCTCGAAGATTTGCCACGCCGGGCCCGTGGTGAGCGCTTGTAACGCGGCGTAGGCGTCGATGCGCTCGTCCGGTCCGCTGACGATGCCGGTCGGCGAAATGCGCGCCATCGACGTCCACAGCATGAAGCGCGTGTCGAGCGGGGTGACGCTATAGTCGCTGTGGTTCGACGGCGTCAGCCCCGCGGCGCGTGCCGAGCGGAGCGGGCTGATGAAGTCGACGACCTCGGCGGGGAAATTGGTGCGGTGGACGTCGCCCCAATACCACGCATGGTTCGAGAAATAGCCCGGGCCGACGCCGATGCGGGCGTAGGCGGGCAGCTGGTCGCGGCGCTGGAATTGCGAATGGATGACGACCGGGCGGCGGTTGTCGGCGGCGGTGATGCCGAGCGCATCGAAGCCGCGGATTGCCATGTCGATCGCGGCGTCGCCATTGGCGTGGACGAACAGCTGCCAGCCGCGGTCGTGAACCTTTTTCGCCTGCGCGATGAAGTCGGCTTCGGATAGGATCGGTTCGCCGTGCCAGGGCTGGTACCCTTCGGGGCTGCCGCGCTGGTAATCGCGGGTGAAGAATCCGGTGCGCCCCTGCACCGATCCGTCGAGGACGAACTTGATCCCCTGCAATTTCACATGCCCCTGATAGGCGCCGAATTTCAGGTCCGGATTGGCGAGCAGCGCGTCGAGGCCGGTCGAGAAGGGGAGGAGAGCGAGGTCGATCTTGAGCCGTTCGCGCGCCGCGGCACTGGTCAGGAACGCGATGTCGGGCGGCAGCGTCGCACCGTCCTGCGCGTGGGTGTAGCCTTCAGCGAAATAGGCGTTTTGCGCGGCGTCGAGCGCGGCGAGTTTCTGCTCGGCGCTCGGCTGCGGCATTTTGGCGAGCAGCAGGAACATCGCCTTTTCGAGCAGCACTCCATTGAGCTTGCCCGTATCGTCGCGCAGCATCATCCCGCCGGACGGGACGGGGGTGGCCTCGTGGATGCCAGCAGCCTTCAGTGCCGCACTGTTCGCGACGGCGCCGTGGAGCGAGACGTGGAGGACGACAAGCGGTCGGTCGGGGGCGACCGTGTCGAGTTCGGCGCGGTTGATGTAGCGTTTCTCCGCCAGCACCTCCTGATCGAATTGCCAGACGGTGGTCCAGCCGCCGGGTTTGGCGGGGCTGCGAGCCACATGGCTCCGAATAGCGGCCTGAACGCCCGGAATATCAGTGATCGCGCCGTGCGCCTTGTCGCGCAGGTCGAGCCCGCCCGCGCTCATTGTCGCAACGGTGAAATGTGAATGAGCGTCGATGAAGCCGGGGAGCAGCGCCGCGCCCTTGAGGTCGCGGACGGCGGCATCCCGGCCCGCAGCGGCGCGGGCTTCCTTTTCGGACCCGGCGAAGGCGATGCGGCCATCGCGCGTCACGACCGCCTCGACCGTGTGCGGCTCGTCGCCGTCCATCGTGATGATCGGTCCGCCGTGATAGAGGGTCGCGCTATCTTGCGCGCTGGCGGGCGCGGCGATGGTCAACAGCAGCGCGGCGATGCCGGTCGATAATCTCATATGTCTCTCCCCGGCGCGCATGGTGGCGGTCGGGGAGGGCGGAGGTCAAGTCTCTCTATGCAACCCATCATTGTCGCTGATGCAGCAAAGCAACCCAGCGCGGATTATACCGCCCTGGATTGCCTTGCTGAGCTCGGGTATGCGCGAGCGCGAATTAGACTTGCTGCGGCGGCACTTCGTCGGGGCCGCGGCCGGGCTCGGTCATATCGCCGCCGCCGCCCGGATTGCCGGGAATCTCCATCGGCTGACCCGCGGGGTCTTCCTGAGGCGTCGGCTGCACCGGATGCTCGGGCGGCGCCATTGGTTCGATGGTGTCAGGCTTGGGTTTGGGGAAGGGGTCAGTGGCGCGAACGTTCAGGCTGGATGCAAAGGTCATATGGGCTCTCCTTGCCTTATCAACGAATGGGCGCGGTGCGCGTTCCCCCGCAGAAATGTCGGGCTTTGTGCCCTTGCCCTCGGCGGCGCGTCTGCTATAGCCCCGCGCGGCCCGCACGGGCGTGCGCGGCACAGCGCGCGGCTTTGTGCACCCGGCCGAAAGCCTCTGCGGGCGTGGCGGAATTGGTAGACGCGCTGGTTTTAGGTACCAGTATCGCAAGATGTGGGGGTTCGAGTCCCTTCGCCCGCACCAGTTCCGACGATCTGCTGGGGATGGAACCGGGATAGGGGAACCCCGCCATGTGGCCGGGGTTCATCGTTACGAGATTTTGAGCAAGGATAAGACCAAGGCAATGAAGACCGTCGAAACGCTGAACGAAGGCCTGAAGCGCGAATATCGCGTGACCATCACCGCCAAGGACATCGACGCCCGCGTCGACGACGAGGTGAAGAGCATGGCGCCGACCGTGCGCATGCCCGGCTTCCGCCCCGGCAAGGTGCCGCCGAACCTGATCCGCAAGATGCACGGCCCCGCGCTGTCGGCCGACGCGCTGAACAAGGCGATCGACGCCGGGGTTCGCGACCTGATGGCCAAGGAAAAGCTGCGTCCCGCGTTGCAGCCCGCGGTCACGCTGGCCGATGGTTATGAAACCGGCAAGGACGCCGAAGTCACCGTCGCACTCGAAGTGCTGCCCGACATCAAGACCCCGTCGATCGACGGGCTGAAGCTCGAGCGTCTGACCGTTCCCACCGACGACAAGGCGGTGATGGCCAAGATCGAAGAATTTGCCGCGCAGATGAAGCGCTTCGAAGAAGCGCCGAAGACCAAGAAGGCCGCAAGCGGCGACCAGGTCATCATCGATTTTGCCGGCAGCGTCGACGGCGTCGCCTTTGATGGCGGCACCGGTGAAGACATGGCGGTCGAAATCGGTTCGGGCCAGCTGATCCCGGGTTTCGAAGACCAGCTGATTGGCGCCAAGGTCGGCGACGCGAAGACCGTCAAGGTGACCTTCCCCGCCGAATATCCGGTCGAGAATCTGAAGGGTGCCAAAGCCGAATTCGCCGTGACGGTAAAGGAAGTGAAGGTTCCGGCAGCGTCGAAGATCGACGATGAGTTCGCCAAGTCGCTCGGCCTTGAAAGCCTCGACAAGCTCAAAGAGCTGATGAAGGATCAGGTCGAGCAGGAACTGAACGGCCTGACGCGTACCTATATGAAGCGCAAGCTGCTCGACCAGCTCGCCGCTAGCCATGATTTCGACGTGCCGCCGACGATGGTCGAGGCGGAATTTGCGCAGATCTGGCAGCAGCTGGAGCAGGAAGTCGAAATCGAAGAAGATCCCGTCGCGGCGAAGGCCGAGCTGGAAGCCGACCGCGACGATTATCACGCGATCGCGGTGCGCCGCGTCCGTCTGGGTCTGCTGCTGTCCGAAATCGGCCAGGCGCATGGCGTGCAGGTTTCGCAGCAGGAAATGCAGCGGCTCATCATGCAGGCGGCGCAGCAGTATCGCCCCGAAGATCGCGGCCGCTTCATGGACTATGTCCAGCAGGACGCGCTCGCTGCGGCGCAGCTCCGCGCTCCGCTTTATGAGGATAAGGTCGTCGACTTCCTGTTCGAAAAGGCCGAGATCAGCGACCGCGAAACCACCCGCGAGGAACTGGAAGCGGCGATCGAAGCCGATGACGATAGCGGCCATGTCCACGGCCCGGGCTGTGGCCACGATCATGATCACGACCACAAGCCGGCCAAGAAGGCGGCAGCGAAAAAGCCCGCAGCCAAAAAGGCTGACGTGAAGGAAGACGCCGCCGAGGCCGCCCCCGCCAAGAAGGCACCGGCAAAGAAGGCAGAAGCCAAGACCGAAGATAAGCCTGCTGCGGCAAAGAAGGCTGCCCCGGACAAAACGGAGGTTGAAAAACCTGCGGCCAAGAAGGCGCCTGCGAAGAAGGCCGCTGCCAAGAAATAGATTTCGCAAGAAGCCGAGCAAAAAGGCCGGGTGGAATTTCTCCCCGGCCTTTTTTGCGTTGGCTCGCGATCGGGCGGTCAGATTCGATCTGGCAAGATGGCATTCCCGTGGGCGGCGGGCCGTGATACCGACGCGTATCGGGGAGATTGTGCCATGCGCCATGTGATTGCCGCCTTCGTCCTTGCCGCTTCGGCGGCCGTGTCGATGCCCACGGAAGCCCAGCAGCCAGGCCGATTGATTTCGGCCGCACCGATCCAGGACACTCCGGCCGGGGTGCAGGCGTGGCGGGTGCAATATTTGACAAGTAATCAGAGCGGCGTCCCGCTGGCCGTGACCGGCATCGTTGCGGCGCCGATGGAGGCGATTCCGTCCCGCCCGCGCCGCGTCATCGCTTGGACCCACGGCGCGTGGGGCGTCGCCGAAAAATGCGCACCCTCGCTCAGCCCGAGCTTCTTTTCCGCGACTGCGGCGATTGACGCAGTCAGTCGCGGTTATGTCGTTGTCGCGCCCGACTATATCGGCCTCGCCAGTCCGACGATGCACCCCTTCCTCGTCGGACCCGACACCGCCCATTCGGTTCTCGATGGCGTGCGTGCAGCGCGCGAAATTGCGGGCGCAGCGGCGGGCAGCGACTTTGCCGTGTGGGGCGAATCGCAGGGCGGCCACGCCGCGTTGTGGACTGCGACGGCAGCGCGTTCCTATGCCCCCGACCTCACGCTGATTGCGACGGCCGCCGCCGCGCCGCCGACCGATCTCGCCGCCAATCTGCGCGACGGCAGCGACAAGAATGCTCGTGCGCTGTTGCTGTCCTTCACCCTGCACAGTTGGTCGACCCTGTATGGCTTTTCGATGGACGGCGTCGCCAACCGCACCAATCAGGGGATCATCACTCGACTAGCGCAGAATAATTGCGTGAACCTCGACAAGAAGCCCAAGTTCGGCACGATCCTGGGCATTCTGACCATCGTCCGCGCGACGAAGAACAAGGACATCGCGAAGATTGAACCCTTCGGCAGCTTCGCGCGCGCCAACAGCGTCGATGCGGCGCGGGTGCCGGGGCCGCTGCTGATCGCGCAGAGCCGCAACGACACGATTGTCGCGTCCTCGGTCACGCGCAAGTTCGCCAAGGCGGTGTGCCGGCGGGGGACGGGTGTCCGCTGGATCGACATGACGGGCGATCATGGCAACAGCGCCCGCGAAAGTGCGCAGGAAACAATCGGCTGGATCACGTCACGCTTCGACGGCAACCCAGCGCCGAATGATTGTCGGCGGGTTTAGCGAAACTAATCGAAAACTTTCTGGTCGATGGTTTCCTTTGCGAACCAGGCGCGAGCGTCGGGACGGAACAGGAAATAGATTGATAGCGCGGTCAGCGCCGTACCTGCGAGCGAAATGGCGAGCGCGAAACCGGTGGAAGGCATGGGATCATTGATCGATGTGAACGCGGCGATGACACCAAATCCCATCACTACGACATAAATCCACTTTGTGATATTGCTCGCCCGTCTCGAGATCAGGTACCAAAGAAGCAGGCTGAGTGCCAAACTGAAGCCGATAGCAAGGGCGACTCCAATCGCTGCACCGTCAACCGACGACGAAAGACGTGGATCGCTCTTCAGTGCCTCCATCATGGTCGGCCAATGAAGGGCAAAACTAGCCACTCCGGTCAGGGTCGATGCCCAAAAGCTGCGCTCGAAATTGATAATTGAAGGCGGACGCCGCATATGTCGTCCCCTCTAATCCACCCAATCAAGCCCCATGTCGCGATAGACGCTGCGGTCTTCGTCCCAGTTCGCCTTGACTTTCACGTGCAGGAAAAGGTGGACCGGGCGCCCCAGCAATTCGCCGAGCTCGGCGCGCGCCTTGCTGCCGATTTCCTTGATCCGTTCGCCTTTGTGACCCAGGATGATCGCGCGCTGGTTGTCGCGGGCGACCAGGATCTGCTGGTGGATTTCGGCGCTGCCGTCAGGGCGGGTGGTGAATTTTTCGGTTTCGACGGTTGACTGGTACGGCAGCTCTTCATGGAGTTGGCGGTAAAGCTGTTCGCGGGTGATTTCGGCGGCGAGCATGCGTTCGGGGGCGTCGCTAACCTCGTCCTCGGGGAAATGCCACGGCCCTTCGGGCATCAGCTTCGCCAGCGTCGCCTTGAGTTCGGGAACGCCGTCACCGGTGCTCGCCGAGACGAAGAAGGTTTCGTCGAATTTAACGCGCTCGTTAAGCGTCGTCGCGGTTGTCAGCAGCTTATCCTTGCGGGTCAGGTCAACCTTGTTGAGCACGAGGAACTTCTTTTCGGGCCGCCCCTCGATCCCCTGCAGCACGCGCTCGGCGCGCTCGCCGAGCTTCGCCGCGGCGTCGATCATGACGAGGATCGCTTCGGCCTGGTCGAGGCTGTTCCACGCCGCCGCGACCATCGCGCGGTCGAGGCGGCGGGTGGGGGCGAAGATGCCCGGGGTGTCGATCAGCACGATCTGGGTTTCGCCGTCCATCGCGACCCCCATCAGCCGGGTGCGCGTCGTCTGCGCCTTGGGGCTGACGATCGCGACCTTCTGGCCGACGAGCGCGTTGACGATCGTCGATTTGCCCGCGTTGGGCGCGCCGACGACGGCGACAAATCCGCAGCGGTGGGTCATAATTTCATTCCTTCGAGTTCGGCGAGCAATGTCGCCGCTGCGGCCTTTTCGGCCGCCTGTTTGCTGGTGCCTTCGGCCTCGGCGCGCGCGAGCTTCCCGATGCTCACCGCGACGCGGAAGCGCGGCGCATGGTCCGGTCCTTCGCGCGCGATGATTTCATATTCGGGCGGGCGGCGTTTGCGCGCCAATGCCCATTCCTGCAGCGCCGCCTTGGGGTGCTTGGGCGCCTCCGCCTGCCCGTCGACCATGTCGCCCCAATGCGCGAGGATGAAGGTCCGCGCCGCATCGACACCCTGATCGAGATAGAGCGCCCCGATCAGCGCCTCGATCGCGTCAGCGGCGATATTGTCGCTGTAGCGACCGCCGTCGTTACGCGCCTGCGCGCCAAAGCGGATCAGGTCGGTGAGGTTCAGCCGCTGCGCAATTGCGGCGCAGGTGGCGCCCGAAGCCAGCACATGCAGCCGCGACGACATCTCGCCTTCGCTCGCGTGCGGATAGCGCGCGTAAAGTTCGGACGCGATGACGAGGCCGAGGACGCGGTCGCCCAGAAACTCCAGCCGCTGATAATCTGCGCGCCCGGTGCTGCCATGGGTCAGCGCCAGTTCGTACAGCGCCAGATCGTCCGGGGTGCTGCCGAGGATTTCGGCGAGCGCCCCGGTGTCGAGCTTATCGGTCAAAAACCGTCCCCGATGCGGCTCCAGCGCGCTGCGGTGAACCAGCTGATCGGGTTGATCCAGCTTGCCGATCCGTCGGTCGAGAACATCCCGACCAGCGCCTTGCCGACCAGATTTTCCAAGGGAACGAGGCCTATCCCTTGATTTTCCATCGCCGGGAAACGGCTGTCGGCGCTGCGGTCGCGGTTGTCGCCCATCATGAACAAATGGCCTTCGGGAACGACGACGAGCGGGGTGTTGTCCTCGGCGATCGGTGCGATGTCGAGGATCGCATAGCTTTTGCCGCTGGGGAGCGTTTCGCGATACTGTTTATATCGGCATTGACGCTGGCCGTCGGGGGCGACTTCCTCAAACTCCATCGAGTAGCAGGGCAGGGTGCCCATCGCGCGCGATGCTTCGACCATGTTTGCGGTCACCGGGATGACGAAATCGGGCATGGTTTCGCGCTTCAGCGGCGTGCCGTTGAGCAACACGATGCCGTCTTTCACCTGCACGCTGTCGCCCGGCAAGCCGATGACGCGCTTGATATAATCATTGTCGGCGCTCGGCGGCGCCTTGAACACCGCGACGTCGCCGCGTTCGGGGGTGCGCGCGAAAACGCGGCCGGGGATCAGCGGGAGGCTGAACGGCAAGCTGTATTTCGAATAGCCATAGGCCATCTTGTTGACGAGAAGATAGTCGCCGATCAGTAGCCGAGGTTGCATCGATTCCGATGGAATGTTGAACGGCGACAGGAAAAAGCTGCGGAAAATCAGCACCGCTATCGCGAGCAGCGCGAGGAAGCGGACGGTATCGACGGCCTCTTCCTTTGCCGACGCCGGCGCAGGGGTCGGAGCAGACGGGCTGGCGGGCGCGTTATCGGCGGTAAAGCTGGCTTCAGTCATGCCGCGGCATTGGCGATGAATAGGTTGCCACGTCAAGCAAATATCGGCGGATGACGCTGGTGTCGCGAGGGTGGGAGGCCTAGAGAAGGGCCGACATCTCACCTCCGTTCGGATCGAGCGATGTCGAGACACCCATAGGTGGCGCATGCCCTCCCGGTGTCTCGATATCGCACGACAGGAACGGACTTTAGAGGACTTTCGCATGCCCACCGCCGACCAAACCTGGCAGGCACTCGCCGACTGGCAGCCGCAGAAACTGACCGACCTGGTCGCCGCTGATCCGGACGCGCGGTTGCAGGCGCTGGTGCGCAGCGTTGCGGACATCCGCTTCGATTTCGCAAAGACCCATCTCGACGATGCGGCGGTGGCAATCCTGTCCGACCTTGCGGCAGCGCAGGATTTCGACGGGCGGCGCAAGACGCTGTTTTCGGGCGGCATTGCCAATCCGACGGAGAATCGCGCCGCCGAACATAGCGCCGAACGCGGCGATGGCGCCCCCGACTCGGTCCACCGCGCGCAGGCGCTGCACCAGCGGATGCGGATGATGATCGATGCGATCGAGGCGGGGGCATTCGGCGAGATCCGCCATTTGCTCCACATCGGCATCGGCGGATCGGCGCTCGGCCCCGACCTGCTCGTCGATGCGCTGGGACGCCACAGCAACCGCTATGACGTTGCGGTGGTGTCGAACGTCGATGGCGCCGCGCTCGACGAGGTGTTCGCCAAGTTCAGCCCCGAACATACGCTGGTTGCGGTCGCCTCAAAGACCTTTACCACCACCGAAACGCTGATGAACGCCAATTCCGCGTTGCAGTGGCTCGATGAGGCGGGGGTAAATGATCCGCTCGGCCGCTTCATCGCGCTGACCGCCAGCCCGGAACGCGCGATTGAATGGGGGATCGACGAGACGCGTATCCTGCCGTTCAACGAGAGCGTCGGCGGGCGCTATTCTTTATGGTCGTCGATCGGTTTCCCCGCCGCGCTCGCGCTGGGCTGGGATGCGTTTGAGGATATGCTCGAAGGCGCGGCGGAAATGGACCGGCATTTCCGTCTCGCCCATGGCGCCGATAACATCGGTCTTCTCGCCGCCTTTGTCGATCAGCTTTACGCCAACCGGCTGGGGTGCCAGACGCGCGCGGTGTTTGCCTATGACGAGCGGCTGCGGCTGCTGCCCAGCTATTTGCAACAGCTGGAGATGGAATCGAATGGCAAGTCGGTGACCTTCGATGGCAAGCCGCTGACCCAGCATAGCGCGCCGATCACCTGGGGCGGCGTCGGCACCGATGCGCAACATGCGGTGTTCCAGCTGCTCCATCAGGGGACAAACCTGGTGCCCGTCGAATTCGTCGTCGCCCGCGAGCCCGACCATCTGCTCGACGACGCGCATCACGAAACTCTCGTCGCCAATTGTATCGCGCAGGGGGCGGCGCTGATGACCGGACGCCAGAGCGACGATGGCGCGCGTAACTATCCGGGCGATCGTCCATCGACGACGATCCTGCTCGATCAGGTGACCCCGCACGCGCTGGGCGCGCTGATCGCTTTTTACGAGCATCGCGTGTTCGCCAATGCCGCACTGCTGGGGATCAACCCGTTCGACCAGTTCGGGGTCGAACTGGGCAAGGAGATGGCGAAGGGGCTGGCTGAGGGAACCGTGGAGTTCGACCCTGCAACGCAGGCGCTGATGACTGCTGCGTTGGGAGTATAGTGCTTCGTATTGGCGAGGAGCCGAAGGCGACGCGGCAATCCAGAGAGGCGCAAGGCCGCCCCTGGATTGCTTCGCTTCCCTCGCAATGACGAAGGGATTGCGGCAACGCCCCATCACTGTAAGCGCAAAAATCGATTGGCATCGCGGCACCGCGTAACCACATAGGCGCGGGCTGCGAATGCCAGCCAATTCCATTTCAGGGGTCTCCCATATGAGCAATTTCGACTTCGACCTGTTTGTCATCGGTGCCGGGTCGGGCGGGGTCCGCGCCTCGCGCGTCGCCGCCTCGCACGGCGCGCGCGTTGCGGTGGCTGAGGAGCATCGGGTCGGCGGTACTTGCGTCATCCGGGGCTGCGTGCCCAAGAAGCTGCTCGTGTACGGCGCGCATTTCGCCGAAGATCTGAAGGACGCGCGCCATTTCGGCTGGGACGTGCCCGACTGCAAGTTCGACTGGGACCGGCTGCGTGACAATGTCCTGGCGGAAGTCACCCGGCTCGAAGGGCTGTACGGCCAGACCCTCGATAATCACAAAGTCACGCTGTTCAAAACGCGCGCGACGATCATCGGGCCGCAGAAGGTGCGGCTGGCCGATGGCCAGGAAATCTCTGCCGAACGCATTTTGATCGCGACTGGCGGCTGGCCCTTCGTCCCCGAATTTCCGGGCAGCGAACATGCAATCACCTCGAATGAAGTGTTCCACCTCGACAAATTGCCGAAGCGCGTCGTGATTGCTGGCGGCGGCTATATCGCCAATGAATTTGCCGGGATCTTCAACGAATTCGGCAGCAAGGTGACGATCGTCAACCGCGGCGACACGATCCTGCGTGGTTATGACGAGCAGATCCGCGACCGCCTGCTGCAAATCTCGATGACCAAGGGCATCGAATTTCGCTTCAACGCGCCGTTCGAGTCGATCGAAAAGAAGGAAGACGGTTCGCTAACCGTCCATCTGGGCAATTGCGATCCGATCGACGCCGACATCGTATTGGTTGCCGCGGGCCGCGTGCCGAACACCAAGGGGCTGGGGCTGGAAGATGCCGGGGTCGAACTCGACAAGGAAGGCGCGATCCAGGTCGATGAGACGAACCAGTCGTCGGTCGCGAGCATCTATGCGGTCGGCGACGTCACCAACCGGATCCAGCTGACCCCCGTCGCGATCCGTGAAGGGCAAGCCTTTGCCGACAGCGTGTTCGGTGGCAAGCCGACGGTCGTCGACTACGCCAATGTCCCGAGCGCGGTGTTCAGCCACCCGCCGATCGGCGCGGTCGGGATGACCGAAGCCGAGGCGCGCAACAAGCTCGGCACCGTCCGCGTTTACACGAGCGATTTCCGCGCGATGAAGAATGTCCTCGCGGGCCGCAACGAACGCGCGCTGTACAAGATGATCGTCAATGAAGCGACCGATCAGGTCGTCGGGCTGCACATGATCGGGCCCGATGCGCCGGAGATTTTGCAGGCGGCGGCGGTCGCGGTGAAGGCCGGGCTGAGCAAGGCCGATTTCGACGCGACGGTGGCATTGCATCCGAGCATGGCGGAAGAACTGGTGTTGTTTAAGTAAAAGCCCCCCTCGCGCTTGCGGGAAGGGAGAAGATTACCCAATCCGGTACGGCACCACATCGCGCCGATCCGGATCGACCAGAATCGGCCGATCGCTCGGCGGAAAGGCGCGCTGGTCGCAGTCGTCGCGCGGGCAGATGCGGCATGACAGACCGATCCGCGTCGCGGCTTGCGGGGCGGCGACGTCGACCCCGTCGGCATAGACGAAGTCCCCCGCATATTGCGCCTCGCATCCCAGCGCGACGGCATAGCGGCGCGGGCTGCGCGCATAGCTGCCCGACGGTTTCACCAATCCCTTGGCCATCGACACATAGCGCAAACCGTCGGGCGTTTCGGCGAGCTGGAACAGGATGCGGTCGGGGATCGCTGCGGCTTCGTGGACGATCCACAAGGGGCAGGCGCCGCCGAACCGCGCGAATTGCAGCCGCGTCGCGCTGTGCCGCTTGGTGATATTGCCCGCCATGTCGACACGGCAGAAGAACATCGGAATGCCGCGCGCGCCGGGGCGCTGGAGGGTCGAGAGGCGGTGGCAGGCCTGTTCGAAACTGACCCCATAGTCCATCCGCAGCCGGTCGATGTCGTGGCGCACGGCGCGCGCGCTGGCGCGGAAGGGGGCGTAAGGCATCAGCACCGCGCCCGCGGCATAGTTGGCGAGGCCGACGTGGAGGAGTTGGCGGGCCGCGGCCGTGCGGAGCGGACTGGCCTCGACTACCGCCGCAATCTCGTGCGCCAGTGCCAGCGCGGCCAATTGATGCGCCAGCTGAAAGCGGCGGCTTTCCGCGGGCTGCGACGGATCGATCACCAGATGGCGCATCGTCGCATCGAAATCGCGCAGGCTTTGAGTCTGGGTATAGACGATCGAGATGCCGAGCGCATCGCGCAGCCGCCGCTCAATCGTCTCGATGGACGGGGATGGGTCTTTGCCGCGCAGCTGCCCCGCCAGCGCCTCGGCGGCGCGGTCGATGCTGTCGACATAATTGCCCGCGTCGTGAAACCAGTCGCGCACCTCTTCCCACGGCAGGCGGCTTCCCTCGGCGGTGCCGCCGGTCAGCGCCTCGTCGATGATTTGGAGCCGTTGACCGGCACGGCGATAGGCGGCGTGGAGTGCGACGAACTGGTCGGCAAGCTGCGGCTGTTGCAGCGCGGCGCGTTCGAGCTGCTCGGGTGGCAGGGGGGATGCGGCGAACAGCGGGTCGGCGGCGGCTTCGCGGAGCGCCCCGGCGCGGCGGTCGCCCGCGTCGGCGGCGACTTCCTCCCATTCGAGAGGGAACAGCTTTTGCAGGCGGTCGAGCAAGGCCGGAGTAAGAGGGCGGTCGTCATGCTCGATCTGGCTGAGGTAGGAGGTAGAGATGGCAAGCGCGGCGGCGAACTCGGCCTGTTTGATGCCGCGGTCTTGGCGGAGGGCTTTAAGGCGAGCGCCTGCGAAGATGCGGTTGCGGGTCATGAAGTGCCTTTCACTCCGTTCGCCCTAAGCTTGTCGATGGGCCATTTTTCTGACGGCATCAAAAAAAGAGTGGTGCTTCGACAAGCTCAGCACGACCGGATTTGAATTCAGTCCTACTTTGCTAACAATTACTTTGCAACTTTGCAAATTCGCATTTGCTTGGCGAGCCTTTAGCGGGCAGACGAAACTTTGAAGTGCGTTGGGAGAGCCGAATGTCCGCCAATATCGCCGAAATGGAACGCCGTCGCGCCGCCGCTGCCTTGGGCGGCGGGCAAAAGCGCATCGATGCGCAGCACAGCAAGGGTAAGCTGACCGCGCGCGAGCGGCTCGATGTGCTTCTCGACGAGGGTTCGTTTGAAGAACTCGACACCTATGTCGAGCATAATTGCACCGATTTCGGGATGCAGGACCAGATCATCCCCGGCGATGGCATCGTCACCGGATCGGGCACGATCAACGGCCGCCTCGTCTATGTCTTCAGCCAGGATTTCACCGTGTTCGGTGGGTCGCTGTCCGAGCGCCACGCGCAGAAGATGATGAAAGTCATGGACAATGCAATGAAGGTCGGGGCGCCGATCATCGGGATCAACGACAGCGGCGGCGCGCGCATTCAGGAGGGCGTCGCGTCGCTGGGCGGCTATGCCGAGGTGTTTCAGCGCAACGTGCTGGCGTCGGGGGTGGTGCCCCAGATCAGCCTCATCATGGGGCCGTGCGCGGGCGGGGCGGTTTACAGCCCGGCGATGACCGACTTCATCTTCATGGTCAAAGACAGCAGCTATATGTTCGTCACCGGCCCCGATGTGGTCAAGACGGTGACCAACGAGGTGGTGACGCAAGAAGAACTCGGCGGCGCGATTACCCACACGACCAAAAGCTCGGTCGCCGACATCGCGTTCGAGAATGACATCGAGGCGCTGCTCGCGACGCGCGATTTCTTTGACTATCTGCCTGAAAACAACCGCAGCGGGGTGCCGGTGCGCCCGACGAGCGATCCGTTCGACCGCGCCGAGCCCAGCCTCGACACGCTGATCCCGCCCAACGCGAACCAGCCCTATGACATGCACGAGCTGATCCGCAAGACGGTCGACGAGGGCGATTTCTTCGAGGTGCAGCCGGCGCATGCGGGCAATATCATCTGCGGATTCGGGCGGATCGAGGGGCGGACGATCGGCATCGTCGCGAACCAGCCGTTGGTGCTTGCGGGGGTGCTCGACATCAATTCGTCGAAGAAGGCAGCGCGTTTCGTGCGTTTCTGCGATGCGTTCGAAATCCCGATCATCACCTTCGTCGATGTTCCCGGCTTTCTGCCCGGCACCGCGCAGGAGTTCAACGGCATCATCAAGCATGGCGCAAAACTGCTGTTCGCCTATGCCGAGGCGACGGTGCCGAAAATCACGGTGATCACCCGCAAGGCCTATGGCGGCGCCTATGACGTGATGGCGTCAAAGCATCTGCGCGGCGACCTGAACTATGCCTGGCCGACCGCCGAAATTGCGGTGATGGGCGCGAAGGGCGCGGTCGAGATCATCTTCCGCAGCGACATCGGCGACCCCGAAAAGATCGCGCAGCGCACGAAGGAATATGAGGACCGATTCGCCAACCCGTTTGTCGCGGCATCGCGCGGATATATCGATGAGGTGATCCACCCGCACAACACGCGCAAGCGGATCGCGCTGGGGCTGCGGAAACTGCGGAACAAGCAGCTCGAGAACCCGTGGAAGAAGCATGACAATATTCCACTCTGAACCGATCGGCGTCGATCAACTGAGTTATCAGTTCGTATCGGCGAATGATCCCGACATCATTGGGGTCGAGGTCATGTTGGATGGCCATGTGTTATTCGACATTTCCATGAATCCCGCAGGTGAAACGAGCGAGCTTTTCGATTCTGATGGCTGGAAGGCGGAGTTCGATTTGAGCGGTTTACGCAGCGTGCTGACGAAGTGTGAAGCCGAGCTCAATGCCTGGCGTGAGGGGCTGATGAAACCCGGCGAAATTTGGAGTGCTCAATGAAACTAGGCCGCCTCAACCATATCGGCGTTGCGACGCCGTCGATTGCCGATAGCATCGTCTTTTACCGCGACGTGATGGGCGCGACGAAAATTCACGAGCCGTTTGACCTGCCTGAGCAGGGGGTGAAGGTGTGTTTTGTCGATACGCCCGGTGCCGATGGGGCGCTGAACGGAACGCAGATCGAGCTGGTCGAGCCGTTGCCCGGCAACACCTCGATCGCAGGGTTTCTGGAGAAGAACCCGGCAGGGGGGCAGCATCACCTCTGTTACGAAGTGCCCGATATTCACGCGGCCAAGGCGTCGTTCGAGGCGATGGGCAAGCGGGTGCTGGGTGAGCCGCGGATCGGGGCGCATGGGACGTTGATATTCTTCCTCCACCCAAAGGATATGGGCGGGGTGCTGACCGAGATTATGGAGACGCCGAAGGGCGATCACCAATGATCTTTTACGACACTCCCAATCCCGCTCCCAACCCGCGCCGCGTTCGCATTTTCGCTGCCGAAAAGGGTATCGACCTCCCGAGCGAGACGATCTCCATTGTCGCGGGGGAGCATAAGGCGCCAGCATATCTCGCGATCAACCCGCGCGGGCAGACCCCGGCGCTGAAGCTGGACGATGGGACAGTGCTCACTGAGAGCGTCGCGATCTGCCGCTATCTTGAGGCGCTGCATCCGGGCACCCCGCTGTTCGGCACCACGCCTGCCGAAATCGGCGTGATCGAAATGTGGATTCGCCGCATTGAGCTGATGGTGATGGAGCCGATCGGCAAGATATGGGTCCACACTCACCCGTTTACTGCACGACTGCCGACCCAGCGGTTTCCCGAATATGGCGAGAGCAATCGCGCGCGCGCGCTCGACGCCTTTGCGATGTGCGATGCTGGACTTGGATCGTCGCCATGGCTCGCGGGTGATGCGTTTAGCATGGCGGATATCCTGCTGCTCACAACCATAGATTTTGCCGCGTTCGTCGGCATCCCGCTCCCCGAAGACCTCGCCCGTTTGCGCGCATGGCACGACCGCGTGTCGGCTCGCCCCAGCGCGAAGGCTTGAAAGCAAAGATCATGACCGACAAACCCTCCCTCGACCAATGGGCCGCCGCTGCCGCCAAGGAAGTTAAAGGCAAAGACCTCACCTGGCACACCGCCGAGGGGATCGACGTCAAGCCGCTCTACACGGCGGAGGATGTGACCACCGACCCAGGCCTGCCCGGTTTCGCGCCCTTCACTCGCGGCGTGCGCGCGTCGATGTATGCGGGGCGGCCGTGGACGATCCGGCAATATGCGGGTTTCTCCACCGCCGAGGAATCGAACGCTTTCTATCGCCGCAACCTCGCTGCCGGGCAAAAGGGTCTCAGCGTCGCCTTCGACCTCGCCACCCACCGCGGTTATGACAGCGACCATCCGCGCGTCACCGGCGACGTCGGCAAGGCGGGGGTCGCGATCGACAGCGTCGAGGATATGAAGATCCTGTTCGATGGCATCCCGCTCGACCAGATGTCGGTGTCGATGACGATGAACGGCGCGGTGATCCCGATCCTGGCGTTCTTCATTGTTGCGGGCGAGGAGCAGGGGGTCGATCGCAAGCTACTCGACGGGACGATCCAGAACGACATCCTGAAGGAGTTCATGGTCCGCAACACGTACATCTACCCGCCCGAACCGAGCATGCGGATCATCAGCGACATCTTCGGTTACACGTCGCGCGAGATGCCCAAGTTCAACAGCATCTCGATTTCGGGTTATCATATGCAGGAAGCCGGCGCGACGCAGGTGCAGGAGCTGGCCTTCACCATCGCCGACGGCATGGAATATGTGAAATATGGCGTCGCGTCGGGCCTCGACATCGACAAGTTCGCCGGGCGGCTGAGCTTCTTTTTTGCGATCGGCATGAATTTCTTCATGGAAATCGCCAAGCTGCGCGCGGCGCGGGTGCTGTGGCACCGCGCGATGACGACGCTCGGCGCGCAGGATGAGCGGTCGAAGATGCTGCGCACGCATTGCCAGACGTCGGGCGTCTCCCTGACCGAGCAGGATCCGTACAACAATGTGATGCGCACGACGATCGAGGCGATGGCGGCGATGCTGGGCGGCACCCAGTCGCTGCACACCAACGCGCTCGACGAGGCGATCGCGCTGCCGACCGATTTCTCTGCCCGCATCGCACGCAACACCCAGATCGTGATCCAGGAAGAGACGGGGATGACCAAGGTCGTCGATCCACTCGGTGGCAGTTACTATGTAGAGGCGCTGACGCAGGAGCTGGTCGACAAGGCGCAGGAAATCATCGACCGCGTCCAGGCCGAAGGCGGCATGGCCAAGGCGGTCGCGGCGGGCTGGCCCAAGGCGATGATCGAAACCGCGGCGGCTGCCCGCCAGGCGCGGGTCGATCGCGGTGACGATGTCATTGTCGGGGTGAACAAATATCGCAGACAAGACGAGGATCTGCTCGAAACGCTCGAGGTCGATAATGCCAAGGTGCGCGAGGGGCAGATCGCGCGGATCAAGAAGACCAAGGCCGAGCGCGACGAGGCGGCGTGTCAGGCGGCGCTGACGGCGCTGCGCGAGGGCGCGGCAAAGCCGTCGAGCATCGAGAACAACCTGCTGGCGCTCGCGGTCGAAGCGGCGCGCGCACGCGCGACGCTGGGCGAGATTTCGTCGGCGATGGAGGAAAGCTTCGACCGTTATGGCACCCAGCCGACCCCGGTAAAGGGTGTCTATGCTGCGCCCTATGAGGGCGATGCGCGCTGGGCGCAGGTGGTGGATGGGGTCGAGGCGGTCACCCGGCGGCTGGGCCGTAAACCCAAGCTTCTTGTCGCCAAGATGGGGCAGGACGGCCATGATCGCGGCGCCAATGTCATCGCATCGGCGTTCGGCGACATGGGGTTCGACATCGTGTCGGGACCGCTGTTCCAGACCCCCGACGAGACGGTAGTGCTGGCGCTTGACAGCGGCGTCGACGTCGTCGGCGCGTCGAGCCTGGCGGCGGGGCACAAGACACTTATCCCCGAACTTATCCACAAGCTGCGCGAAGCGGGCCGTACCGACATCAAGGTCATCGCGGGCGGGGTGATCCCGCCGCAGGACTATGATTTCCTGCGCGATGCCGGAGTGCAGGGGATTTACGGGCCGGGATCGAATGTCGTGGAATGTGCAGCGGACGTGCTGCGCTTGCTGGGGCATAATATGCCGCCGATTGGAGAAGCTGCGTGAACCTGAATACGACCCGTTCCCCGGCGCAAGCCGGGGCCCAGAGCGACATGGCACCGGCGGTTCTGAACCGCCCTGAACCCCGGCTTTCGCCGGGCAGCACGGAAGAAGCGCGCACCGACTGGACCCGCGACGAAATTGCTGCCCTGTTCGACCTGCCGTTCGACGAACTGATGTGGGAGTCGCAAAGCGTCCATCGCCGCCACCATGCACGCGGCGAGATCCAACTGTGCACTCTGCTGAGCATCAAGACCGGCGGCTGCGTTGAGGATTGCGGCTATTGCTCGCAGTCCCAGTCCGCCGACAGCGGACTGAAGGCGACCAAGCTGATGGATGTCCGCGCGGTGCTGCAAGCCGCGGCGCAGGCGAAGGATTCGGGGTCGCAGCGCTTCTGCATGGGCGCCGCTTGGCGCAATCCCAAGGATCGCGACATGCCGGCGATTGTCGAGATGATCGAAGGCGTGCGCGCGATGGGTATGGAAACCTGCATGACGCTGGGGATGCTGAGCAAGGAGCAGGCGCAGACGCTGGCAGTCGCGGGGCTCGACTATTACAACCATAACATCGACACCTCGCCGGAAAATTACGGCAATGTCATCACGACGCGGACCTTTCAGGAACGGCTCGACACGCTGGAAGAAGTGCGGAGCGCCGGGATCAACGTCTGTTCGGGCGGTATCGTCGGCATGGGCGAGACGCGCGCCGACCGCGTCGGATTTATTCATGCGCTCGCGACCCTGCCCGAACATCCGGGCAGCGTGCCGATCAACGCGCTGGTGCCCGTGAAGGGGACCGTGCTCGGCGACATGCTGGCGGACACCCCGCTCGCCAAGATCGATGACATCGAATTCGTCCGCACTGTCGCCGTCGCGCGCATCACGATGCCGCTGAGCATGGTGCGGTTGAGCGCGGGGCGCGAGAGCATGTCCGAGGCGACGCAGGCGCTCTGCTTCATGGCCGGCGCGAACAGCATCTTCACCGGCGACAAGCTGCTGACGACGGCGAATGCGGGCGACAGCAAGGATGCGGCGTTGTTTGCAAAGCTGGGGCTGCGGCCGATGGAGAGCGAAGAGCCGATGCGGCAGAGCGCGCAGATGGAGGCGGCGGAGTGATATTCTCGGCGCTCCTGCTGCTTGCCGCGACCGCAGACGATCCATCGATCGACTGCGATAACCCGCGCTATCAGGTCGAGATGAACTATTGCGCGGGCAAGGAATATGAGATCGCCGACGTTGCGCTCAACGTGCAGTGGAAGACGACCGTCGCGAAGATGCGTGAGCGCGACAAGACGATCGACCGCAGTTACGACACCCAGCCCACCCATTATGACGCCTTGCTCGCGGCGCAGCGCGCGTGGCTGACATACCGCGACCAGCATTGCTTGAACGAAGGCTTTGCGGCGCGCGGGGGGAGCATGGCGCCGATGCTGCACAGCGGCTGCATGGCCCGACTGACCAAGGCGCGGACCGCCGAACTCCAGGCACTTGTCGAGGAATATTGATGTTCAAGAAAATCCTGATCGCCAACCGCGGCGAAATCGCCTGCCGCGTCATCAAGACCGCGCGCCGCATGGGCATCGCGACCGTTGCCGTTTATTCGGACGCCGACGCGCGCGCGCCCTTTGTTCAGATGGCCGATGAAGCGGTACATATCGGGCCGTCGCCTGCGTCCGAATCCTATCTGGTCGCCGACAAGATCATCGCTGCGTGCAAGGCGACCGGCGCCGAGGCAGTGCATCCGGGCTATGGGTTCCTCTCCGAACGCACCAGCTTTGCCGAGGCGCTGGCGAAGGAAAATATCGCCTTTATCGGTCCGCCGGTGAACGCGATCGCCGCGATGGGCGACAAGATCGAGTCGAAGAAGCTCGCGAAGGAAGCGGGGGTCAATGTCGTCCCCGGCTTCGTCGGCGAGATCGACGACACTGAACATGCGGTGCGGATTTCGAACGAGATCGGCTATCCGGTGATGATGAAGGCGTCGGCGGGCGGCGGCGGCAAGGGCATGCGCCTCGCCTATGACGAAAAGGACGTCCGCGAAGGATTCGAGGCGACGAAGCGCGAGGGGCTGAACAGCTTCGGCGACGACCGGGTCTTTATCGAGAAATTCATCCTCAACCCGCGCCATATCGAGATCCAGATCCTCGGCGACCAGCACGGCAATGTGCTGTATCTCAACGAGCGCGAATGTTCGATCCAGCGGCGCCACCAGAAGGTGGTCGAGGAAGCGCCGTCGCCGTTCGTGACCGAGAAGATGCGCAAGGCGATGGGCGAACAGTGCGTCGCGCTGTCGAAAGCGGTGGGCTATTACAGCGCGGGGACGGTCGAGCTGATCGTCTCGGGTGCCGACCCGACGGGCGAGAGCTTCTACTTCCTCGAAATGAACACGCGGCTGCAGGTTGAGCATCCGGTGACCGAGGCGATAACCGGCATCGACCTGGTCGAGCAGATGATCCGCGTCGCCGCGGGCGAAAAGCTGAGCATGACGCAGGACGACATCAAGATCGACGGCTGGGCGATCGAGAACCGCGTCTACGCCGAGGATCCGTACCGCGGTTTCCTGCCGTCGACCGGACGGCTGGTGCGCTATCGCACGCCGGTACCGGCCTGGGCGGGCAACGAAAGAGGCGAAGATGGCGTGCGCGTCGATGCCGGGGTCGAGGAGGGCGGCGAGGTGTCGATCTTCTACGACCCGATGATCGCCAAGCTGGTGACCTGGGGCGAAACGCGCGACGAAGCTGCGGACAAGCAGATCGCGGCGCTCGATCGGTTCGAGATCGAAGGACTCGGCCACAATATCGATTTTGTGTCGGCGATCATGCAGCACCCGCGCTTTCGTTCCGGCGAGCTGACGACGGGCTTTATCGCCGAGGAATATCCCGAAGGCTTCCACGGCGCCGCGACCGAGGATCATATCGTTCGCGCGCTGGCGGCGATCGCGGGCTTCATGGCGTCAGCCGAAGCCGACCGCGCGCGGCGCACCGACGGCCAGCTCGGCGACCGGCTCGACCCGCCCGCCAAGTGGCAGGTCACCGTTGGCGGGACCGAGCACAAGGTGAAGCTGGGCCACAAGCATATCAAGGTCGACGGTGACAAGCTCGACATCGCGCTGGAATACACGCCGGGCGACCGGCTGGTGATTGCGGAGATCGACGGGAGCGAACTTGCGGTCAAGGTCGCGAAGACGCGCTCCGGCTGGCGGATGACGACGCGCGGTCGCATCCATGATGTGCGCGTGCTGCCGTGGCATGCGGCGCCGCTGACCCGGCATATGATCGAAAAGATCCCGCCCGACCTGTCGCGCTTCCTGATCTGCCCGATGCCCGGCCTGCTCGTCGCGCTGCATGTCGGCGAAGGCGACAAGGTCGAGGCGGGGCAGCCGCTGGCGACGGTCGAGGCGATGAAAATGGAGAATATCCTGCGCGCCGAAAAATCGGGGACGGTGAAGAGCGTCAATGCGGCGCAGGGCGACAGCCTGGCGGTCGACGCCGTGATTCTGGAGATGGAGTAACCCGGCCCGCGCTCCTGCATGGGCAGGACCCCATCTCCGGTCGGTCCAATCTCGAGCCGACCGGAGATCGGCCCCTGCCTTGGCAGGGACGCGGCTTGAACGGAGCTTGGACAGATGCACGTCTCGCACGATACCGATGCCCCCGCGGCCGACGCCATCACCTTCGACGATTTCCTGAAAGTCGACATTCGGATCGGGACGATTGTCGATGCCGAGGTCTTCCCAGAAGCCCGCAAACCGGCGTTCAAGCTGAAGATCGATTTCGGTCCCGCGATCGGCGTGAAAAAGAGCAGCGCCCAGATCGTCGATCGTTACGCGCTGGACGATCTGGTCGGGCGCCAGGTCGCCGCGGTGGTCAATTTCCCGCCGCGCCAGATCGGCAAATTCCTGTCCGAAGTGCTGACATTGGGCTTTGCCGACGAGAACGGAGCCGTGATCCTGTTCGCGCCCGACGTGCGGGTGCCCGACGGATCGCGGCTATTTTGACGCCATCGTCATTGCGAGCGTAGCGAAGCGAACCAGATTAGCGTAAATCGCGCTGGATGGCTTCGTTGCGCTCGCAAAGACGGCGACGACGAAGCTTGGGGGGAGAGACACCATGACCTTGCCGGTAACCGCCTTTGTTGGCGCCGTGTGCGCACTACTGCTGCTGTTCACCGCGATGCTGACGGTCCGCCAGCGCCTGCGGCTGAAAGCCGCGTTCGGCGATCATGGCGACGCCAAGCTGATCGCCGCGAGCCGCAGCCACGGCAACCTGGCCGAACATGCGCCAATCGTCGTCATCCTGCTCGGCCTGCTGGAGACCGCGCGCGTCAATCATATGGCGCTGATGGTCATCGGCGCGCTGTTCCTGATCGGCCGCGTCGCGCATATCGCCGGGCTGCACGCGCCGAGCGTCCCCGGCAAGGCGCCGGTGACGCGCCAGATCGGGGTAATGGCGACATGGGTCACGCTGGTGGTGCTGGTGGGATGGACGTTTTGGATGCTGGTGACGGTGAATTTGTAGCGACCAGACGAAACCAATCTTCGCCCCCGCGAAGGCGAGGGCCGTTGTGGGCCTTGTCCGGCGACACCGAGTAGCTTGATTGCGGACCCCGCCTTCGCCGGGGCGATGGTCTATTCATCGACCAGCGCCACCGCCCTGATCCACCCCGCACTCGCGCGTTCGATCTTAACCGGAAAACAGCTGAAGGTGAAGCCTGTCGCGGGGATCGCCGCCAGATTGGTCAGCTTTTCGATCTGGTAATAAGGGCGAATACGCCCCGCCTTATGGCCCTCCCAGATGATCGACGGATCGCGCGTTTCGGCCCAGCGCTTGGCAGTGTGGCTGAATGGCGCGTCCCAGCTCCACGCGTCGGTGCCGACGACCTGCACGCCGCGTTCCGTCAGATATAGCGTCGCCTCGGCGCCCATGCCGCAGCCCTGATCGGTGAAATTGTCGGTGCCGTACGCCGCGCCCGACTGGACGAGCACGATGTCGAGCGGTTGCAGGTCGTGGTCGATGCGGGCGAGTTCGGCCGCGACTTCGGCGCCGCTGACGACATGGCCATGCGGGCGGTCGGAGAAGTCCAGCTTGACGCCGGGACGGAAGAACAGGTCGAGCGGGGCTTCGTCGATGCTCGGCGCCGGGGTCGTGCCGTTGTCGGTGGTCGAATGATAATGCCAGGGCGCGTCCATATGCGTGCCATTGTGGGTGCTGAGCGAGAGCATCTCTACCGCCCAGCCTTCGCCATCGGGCAGGTCTTCGCGCGTCAGCCCGGGAAAGAACATCGCGATCTGCTCCCATGTATTGTCATGGGTCATATAGGTGATGTTGGGGCGCATCACCGGCGGGTCGGAGATGACGTCGTTGGTGATCGGGATTGACAGGTCGATGAACTGCATTTGCGCAGTCTGCCACCGGAATGCCGCCGCGCCAAGAAGACTTGCGCGACGGCGTGACACAAGTAGACGTAGCGGAACCGGTCGTGTCGAGCGAAGTCGAGACACCCTGCGTCGTCCATGCGCGCGAGGCATCTCGACTTCGCTCGATACGAACGGAAAAGAAAGAAGCCCGAACGGGTGGGGGAGCCAGAAATATATGACCGAAGCCAGTGCCGCGGGCGCCGCTTATCAACCGACGCAAAAAGAAATCCGCATGGTCATCGCCGCCTCGTCGGCGGGGACGGTGTTCGAATGGTATGATTTCTTCATCTACGGCACCCTCGCCGCGATCATCGGCAAGGCGTTTTTCCCCAGCGACAATGCGACACTCGAAACGCTGCTCGTGTGGGCGGGTTTCGCGGTCGGCTTCGGGTTTCGGCCGCTCGGCGCGGTGTTGTTCGGTTTTCTCGGCGACAGGCTGGGGCGCAAATATACCTTCCTCGTCACCGTCACCTTGATGGGCGTTGCCACCGCGGGGGTCGGCATGATCCCGTCGGCGGCGACGATCGGTATTGCGGCGCCGATCATCGTCATCCTGCTGCGCGTGTTGCAGGGGCTGGCGCTCGGCGGCGAATATGGCGGTGCGGCGGTCTATGTCGCCGAGCATTCGCCGCCCGGAAAGCGCGGCTTCTATACCAGCTTCATCCAGGCGAGCGTCGTCGGCGGCTTTGTGCTCAGCCTGATTGTTGTGCTGGGGTGCAAGGCGCTGATGCCCGATGCCGTCTGGCAAAGCTGGGGCTGGCGCGTGCCGTTCCTCTTGTCGCTGATCCTGCTCGCAATCTCGCTGTGGATGCGGCTCAAGCTGTCCGAAAGCCCGGTGTTTCAGGCGATGAAGGCGCAGGGCGAACTGGCGAAAAACCCGCTGAAGGAGAGCTTCACCTACCCCGGCAACCCGCGGCGCATCTTTATCGCGCTGTTCGGCATCGCCGCGGGCCTGACCGTCATCTGGTACACCGCAATGTTCTCTGGCCTGTCGTTCCTGAAGGGACCGATGAAGGTCGAGGATACCGCAGCCGAGATTATCGTCGGTGTGGCCGCGGCGGTCGGCATGGGTTTTTTCATCTGGGCGGGGCATTTGTCCGATCGCATGGGGCGCAAAAAGCCGATCGTTTGGGGTTATGGCGTAACGCTGGTGCTGCTGTTCCCGCTATTCTGGTGGATGGGCAGCGTTGCCAACCCGTCGTTGCAGGCTGCCGCCGCACGTGCGCCGGTGACAGTTACTGGATCGCAGTGCAGCTTTGACCCGTTTGCGCAGAAACAGGAAACCGCGTGCGGCAAGACGCTGGGCGAACTGACCAAGTTGGGTGTGCCTTACACCGTCACCGCGAACGATAGCCGCTTTGACAGCGTCACGATCCGCATCGGCGACCGCGAGGTGGCGAGCGAAGACCCGGCGTTGCTGCAACCCGCGCTGGAGGCGAGCGGTTATGATTTCGCCAAGCAGATCCCGGGCTGGGGCAGTATTGTGGTGATCTTCCTCGCGCTGCTCGGGCTCAGCGCCTTGTCGGGCTTCACCTATGGCCCGGTCGCGGCATTGTTGTCGGAGATGTTCCCGCCACATGTCCGCTATTCGTCGCTGTCGATTCCCTATCATATCGGAACCGGCTATTTCGGTGGTTTCCTGCCGCTGATCGCGAGCTTTATCATCGCCAAGACCGGCAACGCCTATTCGGGGCTGTGGTACACCTGGTTTGTGGTGCTGGTCGCTTTCCTGGTCACCGCGTTCATGCTGAAGGATCCGGTCGAGGGGCAGTGGGACAAGGCACCCTCCGCGCCGCCGCCCGCGGCCTGATCGACCCCATTGGCGGTGTCCGCGAACCCGTATAGGGGCACAGCCATGATCGCCGTGCCGTCACCGCTCCGCCTGCGCCTTTCGTCCGAAGCGCTCGTTGCCAACTGGCGCTGGCTGGCGCGGCAAAGCGGCGCGGCGGCGTGCGGGGCGGCGCTCAAGGCCGATGGCTATGGTCTCGGCGCGCGCGCGGTGATGCGGCATCTGGCCGCGGCGGGATGCCGCGACTTTTTTGTTGCGACGTGGGCCGAGGCAGCGGCGCTGATGCCGCTCCCCGCGGGCGTGTCGCTGTCGGTCCTGCACGGGGTTGGTGAGGATGACATGGTCGCCGCGCGGCTGCTTCCAGCGCGACCGGTGCTCAACAGCGTCGAACAGGTGCAGCGGTGGCGCGATCGGGGAGAGGGGCAGCCGTGCGACGTGATGGTCGATACCGGCATGAACCGGCTGGGACTGCGCGTCGAGGAGGCACTGGGCGGCGCGCTCGACGGACTGGCGATCGAAACGCTGCACAGCCATTTGGCTTCGGCGGATGAAGACAGCGAGCAGAATGGCCAGCAACTCGCCGCCTTTCGCGCGCTGCACGAGAGGATCCCGGCGCGGCGCTATAGCCTCGCGAATAGTGCGGGCGTGTGCCTTGGCGACGATTATGTGTTCGGCCTGACCCGCCCCGGCATAGCACTCTACGGCGGCATACCGCGTGTTGAGGCGGCGGAGCATATCCGGCAGGTCGTCTTTCCCGAAGCACGGGTGCTGCAAGTGCGAGCGGTGCCGGCGGGCGAAACCTTCGGTTATGGCGCGTCATGGACCGCGCCGCGCGACAGCCGCATTGCAGTGGTCAATCTGGGCTATGCCGATGGCTATCTGCGCTGCCACGCGGGCAGCGGCGGTGCGACTTGGGAGGGGCAGGCGCTACCGCTCGTCGGGCGCGTGTCGATGGACCTGACCGCTTTCGATGCAAGCGATGTGGCAGGGATGAGGGAGGATGAGTGGCTCCATCTGGACTATGATCTTCCAGACGTTTCTGCCCGGTGTGGGTTGTCGCAATATGAACTGCTCACAGGACTCGGTAGCCGGTTCGAACGCATCTGGAACTAAACCGGGCGCATCCCCCACGGATCGAAATCGCGCGCGCGGATCCAGCGCGTGCAGATCCATTTTTCGCCGCGCGTCACTGGCAAACCAGCATGGCGACTGCGTTCGTCGACCTGGCCGTCGGCACGGGTGTTCGCAAACAGGATCGCGTCGCCGGTTGATCCCCGAAATTCGGTGTCGATCGCCGGAAACTGCGTCGCGCCGCCGTCATAGTCGTCGTTGAGATAGACGATCGCCGTCACGACACGCTGGTTGGCTTCGCCGGGCAGACAGTCGTGATGCAGCCGATATTGCTGGCCCGGGGCGTAGCGCAGCACGGTGAGCGGTTCGCCTTGCTCCACGCGCGAGCTGGTCACCGCCGCGATCCGGCGGTCGAGCGCGTGGATGACCATATCCTGCTGGATCGGACCGAATACTGTGCCTTCGGAGGTGCGGATCGGGTGCGGAATTTCGCGGCGCGTTGTGGGGTCGACGACGACCGACGGGACCAGTTTTGGTGCCGATAGCGCCATGATGTGCGCGCATTCGTCTGGGGTGAAGAGCGCGCGTGCAACCGCGACCTTTGGACTGATCGATAAGGATTCCAGTGGGAGAAGCGACGCTGGCGTGCCGTCGGGCGCCAACGACATTGCGGCGATCAGATCGCGCTGGCGTGCGGCGACGGGATCGTGCTCGGCAGCCTTTTCGACCAGCTTGAGCGCCGCGCGCCAGTCCGCTGGCCCGCCCGCTCCGAGCGCGACGAACACCGCATGGCTCAGCGCGCCTGCGCGGTGGCCGGCAATGCCCGCTTTTTCGAACAGCGCCCGCGCCACCGCAAAGCTTCGCGGCACCGGACTGCCGTAAACATGCCACAGCGCCAGCTCGTACAGCGCATCGCGATGCCCGCGCTTCGCGGCATCGACGATCAGGTCGACGGCGGCCTGCGCGCGGCCGGCGTCTAACATTGCGTTGGCGCGCTCGACAATGTTCGACGCCGCCATTGCCGTTATCCCAGAGCCGGATCGGCAAAAAAAGCAGCAATCTCGTCGCGTTCCTGCTCGCTCAGTTCGGGGCGCCAGATGTCGAAGATCAGCACGACGCGGTCCTCGCTGCTATTGTTCCAAGCCTCATGCTCGATCGTATCGTCGAAAATCAGCAGCTTGCCTTCTTCCCATTGGCGCATGTCGTTGCCGACACGAAAGCCGCAGTCCGGTGGGACGATCAGCGGCAAATGACAGATCAGCCGCGCATTATGTGTGCCTGTGTGCGGTGCAATCCGCGCGCCAGCCCGCAGCAGCGAGAACATCACCGTCGGTGAATTGACGATGCGGGGCAGGGGAGCAGCCTGGACGGCCTCCCATGCCCGTGGACAACGCGCGACAATGTCGTCGGACATTTTGCCATTCTCGACGAGGAACAGCGCGCTCCAGTCGATACTGTCGAGCAGATGGTTGGCATCGGCGCGCGGCTTGTCCATATGCGCCTGCATATAAGGGCGAAAGCGATCAGTTCCGGTGGCCAGAAGGTCGATGATCTCCCGCTTGATCGCTCCTGCCGCGGCTTCGACCGTCGGTACCCAGTCGAAATCGGCGGGATCGAAGAACTGCACTTGCGGCAGTTCGGGTACATAATAGCCCGTCGGCTCCTGCACGAAAATCCGCCGTCGCCCGGCGAGAATATCGAGCGAGTGCTGGAACCGGCGACTGCGCTTTTCGGGTGGCAGGTCGCGGGCTCGCAGCTTGGCCTCGCGCTGTTCGACGACGCGCGCTTTGAACTGCGCCACCCATGTTTCGGCGCGTTGCAATTCGGCGCGCAGATCGGCGGGTAGCTCCTGATTGGCGGCAATGAGCAGTGCGATTTCATAGCGTTGCAGCGCGCTTCGCTCATCGTCTGCCCTGGCGCGGCAATCGCCCTTCATGATATGGCCGCGCACCGCTTGCGGTTCGAGCGCGAGCAACTGGTCGAGCGCGGCTTCTTCGGCATCATCATCGTTGTCACTGCGGCACGCCACCGCGAGGAGCAGCCAGATCTGGCCGTTGGCCCGCCCGCTTTGGGTGATGGTTTCAAACCGCGCGCGGGCGAGCGCGGGCTGGCCGCGCTGCAGCGCATCGACACCTTCTTTGGCAATGCGCTCGGCCTCTTGATTGCTCAGTTGCACGACAAGTCCTTGTCACCAAAGAAAAGGGGCCGGGACAAAGTCCCGACCCCCCATCTATTCCGATCGCGTCGCGATTAGAAGCGGGCGCGTGCGCCCGCGTAGAAGTTACGACCGCGGAAGTTGTAGATCGCGCTACCCGCACCCGTCGCCGTCGAACCCAGCGGCGGCATCTTGTCGAGGACATTGTCGACGCCGACGTAGAAGTTGAGGTTCGGACCGCCGGCTTCCTTGTTCACGTCCCATTCGAAGCGCAGGTCATGATAGAAGACCGCCGGATAGGTATCGCGATCGGCAAAGTCGAGATTGCCGCCGGTCGCGTCACCGTTGATGCCGAAGTAATCTTCGTACACGCTGATGTACTGCGGACCGATGTAGCGCATCCGATAGCCGAAGGTGAACGGCCCGGTGCTCAGGTCGACGTCCCAACGAAACTCGTTCTTCGGGTCGCCGAGTTCGCTGAGAACACGGTTTTCGAAGGTCGGGTTCGTCGGATCCTGGAAGTTGCTGATCTTCAGATTGTGGGTGTAGATCAGGTTGGTGTTGAGCGTCAGCTTGTCGCCCAGATTGGTGCGATATGCGACGTTGACGTCGATGCCCTTACGTTCGCGGCTGGCGTAGTTCAGCGGCGCCGCGATCAGCGAATTGCCCAGGATGCGACCGGCGATTTCGCCGTTCGGACCGGTGCCCGGACCACGGAAGCGCGTGAAGTTCTGACAGAAGACGTTGTTCAGATCAGGCGAGTCGTAGCAGCTGTTGACGATCTGCTGCGCGGTCAGCGAAGCGATGATCCCCTTCACCTTGATATCGTAATAGTCGACCGACAGGTTCAGGCCAGGAACGAAGCGCGGCTGGATAACGACACCATAGGTCCACGAGTCGGACTTTTCCGCGGCGAGGTTCGGGTTCGAACCGCTGACGATCGGCAACGAATAGGTGACGTCCGAGAGGCCGCCGAGCAGCGCACCCAGATCGGCAGCGCAGTTCGCGGCGCGATTGGCGTTGGTGTTGATACGGCCCGGATCGCATGGATCGGTGAAGCCCGGCGCGAAGTTCGGAACCAGCGGGAAGGCCGTTTCCGATACGTTCGGCGCACGCACCGCGCGGCTGTAGTTGCCGCGGAAGCGGACGTCTTCGATCGGCGCCCAGTCGAGGCCGGCGTTGTACGACCACACCGTGCCCGTACCGCCCTGGTATTTGGCAACACGGCCCGCACCGCTGACGGTCAGTTCGTGCGCGAAGGGCATGTCGGCGAGCAGCGGCAGCTGGACTTCGCCGTACAGTTCCTTCACCTCGAACGGATCGGGACGGAACGACGGGATCGAAACACCGTTGGTAAAGCCGTTGGTCACGAACGGATCCTGTTCGTAGAACGCCTTTTCTTCACGATATTCAGCGCCGAGCGCGAAGCGAACCGGGCCGCCCGGCAGGTTGAAGAAGCCGCTGGTGTCACCCGACACGAAGCCCGACAGAATGAACTGCGACAGGCCCGAGCTGGCGGTGAAGGTGCGCGCGAAATAGTCGACCGACGCGCTGTTGTCGGGCGAACCGAACGGGTTGTAGGGGACGCAGGCCGCGATGTCCGCCGCAAGGCGGGCCGCATTGTCCGCCGCGGGAGCGGCGAAGCCGACCAGCGGAACCGCCGAGGCGGGATCGAACTGCGAACGGCACTGGATCGCGCCCGTCACCGGGTTGCGACCGGCATCCATGGCGAGTGCGAAACGCTGACGATCGATAAAGCCATCGGTCGTCACATCTTCGCGGAACTTGCCGTAGTTGGCCGAGATTTCGTAGCTCCAGTCGTCGTTGAACGTGCCGCGAAGGCCGCCCACTACGCGCCAGGTATCGCGCTGGAATTTTTCGTCGCGCAGGCCAACGTCGACGAGGCTGCGAGCGATGACAAAGCGATAGCTGCCGTCAGCGATGGCTGCGCGGTTCGCGGCCGTCAGGTTACCGTCGATAAATACCGGGGCCGCCGCGGTGCCAATGTTGGTCTGCGCCGGGCAAGTCACGGTCAGTGACGTGTTGCAGTTCGATGCCAGAATGGCATTGGCGAGCGTGGTGCGATCGGCCGGATTCAGGAACGGGTTGTCAAGGCGCGCCCGCTCACGGAAATCGACGGTGCCGCCAGTACCCTGCACGAACGAGGGGCCGGCATTGTTGCCGAGCGCATTGACGCGGTTCCACTTGGCTTCGACGAACACTTCGGCCGCTTCGCTGAACTCGTAACGCGACAGCAGGTTGAAGTTGTAGCGTTCGGTGAACGGCAGGACCGACAAACGCTTGCCATCACGGCCCGAGTCACCATTGCCGCCGACGACGCCGCTGTTGATGCCGGTGCCGAAGCGCGAACCGGTCTGCGCTTCGAGGCGGCCGGCATCGGTGAAGACATAGGTGCAGTTGAAGGGCACGCCGGTGCTGTTGGTGCCGCCGTTGTTCGGCGACGTGGCGTTGCCGCACAGACCGGTTTCGAACGCCGGCGTGGTCGTATTGTTCGACCGTTGATTGACCGGAATGAGGCCGTTGAAGTGGATGGTCGAGCTGCGAACGTCACGGAAGTAGACGCGATCGGGAAAACCGTCGCTGTTACCGGTCAGGCCGCCGGTGTCCGAGTCGACGATGAAGAAGCCATCCTGGGTGCGAAATTCCGGCACATCGGATGCGAAAACGCGCTCCTGACGGGCATATTCACCGTGCAGAGTGATGTTGCCGCGGCCTTCGGAAAAATTCTTGCCGACCATGCCCGACACATATTGGTTGCCGCCAAAGCCCTCTTCGGTGATGCCGGCCTGGGCACGCAGTTGCACGCCTTCAAAATCGCGGCGCAGCACGAAGTTGACGACGCCTGCGATGGCGTCCGAACCGTAAATTGCCGAATTGCCGCCGGTAACGATGTCGACGCGCTCGATCAGGTCGTTCGGGATCGTATTGACGTCGGGCGAAACCGCATTGTTCAGAATGTCAGCAGGGACGTGACGACGGCCGTTGACCAGAACCAGCGTGCGCTGCGTACCGAGACCGCGAAGATCGAGCAAGTTAAGCCCGGCGATGCCGATGCCGAGGCCCGGGTTCTGCTGAGCGAAGGTGCTGCGGAGCTGGGGCAGGTCGTTCAGCGTGTCGCCGATGTTGGTCTGACCCTGCTTCAAAAAGCTTTCGCCGGCGATCGAGGTGATCGGCACGGTCGAATCGAGGTTCGGACGGCGGATGCGCGAGCCGGTGACGACGATGGTGCCTTCGGATGCGGCTTCTGCCGTTTCATCGGCAGCGATCGTGTCTTCCTGTGCGATCGCGGGCATGGCGCTGAACAAGGCGAGAGTCAGGGCGGAGCCCCGGACCAGCAGGCTAGTCTTCTTCATGATGTAATTCCCCGGTTGCGACTTAGAAATTCAAACTGAGCTGAATTATCTTTAGAAAGACGGAAATCCCGGGACGCACAACCCTTTGATGTCGTTTTTTTGACAGCAAGGTGACTCCGATGCGGCGCTGTGTCTTTTCCGCAACAGGCGAGGGAGCTCATGCCGAAAGGTGCCGCGCTGCGACGAGTCGATGCTCACGCAATGTAGTGCTCGACGCTCGGGAATTTTGAGCGGGAAATGTCAAAAATTAGTTTTTCTAAGAAACTAAATTACGTGAGCTGCCGACGGGTCGGTGCGTGGGAAGCAATCACGAACCGCGCCAGCTCGTCATCCGCCTCGATAGCGTCGGCGTAGACGATGAGCGGTCTGACTTGATCCACCGAATCAATCGCTGAGACTTGGCGCGCCGCCGCCGCATGTTGCGACGCATCATAATTTGATGCTATTGCCGTCGGCAATAACAAATCACGCGCGGCGCGGTCGCCAGAGTGCGGGATGACAAGGAGCGCTGGTCAAGATGGCGAAGTCCAAGACGATGGCGGACGATGGCGTCGTCACGATCAAGAAATACGCCAACCGGCGGCTTTATGATACCGAACGCAGCTGTTACATCACGCTCGAGGATCTCGGCACGATGGTTCGCGACGGACGCGAGTTTCGCGTTGTCGATGCCAAGAGCGGCGACGACATCACGCACAATGTGCTGACGCAGATCATCATGGACGAGGAAACGCGCGGCGAGACGTTGCTGCCGGTCAATTTCCTGCGCCATCTGATTGGCATGTACGGCGACAAGATGCAGTCGATGGTGCCGCAATATCTGGAAGCGTCGATGACGGCGTTCCGTAAGAACCACCAGGATGTTCGCGCCGCATTCGATGGCGTACTGGGGTCGAACCCGCTTGCCGAGCTGACGCGGCGGAATATGGAGATGTTCCAGCAGGCGGCGGGCGTCCTGATACCGGGCGTCGGCGGCGCCAAGGCAAAGGATGCCGAAATCGCGGCGCTGAAAGCCGAAGTGGCGGCGCTCAAGGCCGAACTCGCCAAGAAATAAACGGATCGGGCGCTCCTTCGCCCTTAAAAGACAGAAATCGGATTATATGGTCAAACATGCGCTCAGCGTAACCCGGCAGGCCGACTTCGCGGCCTGGTATCAGGATGTCATTGCCGAAGCCGACCTGGCCGAGGAATCGGGCGTACGCGGCTGTATGGTGATTAAGCCGTGGGGTTACGGCATCTGGGAACGCATCCAGACCGTGATGGACGCCGCGATCAAGGATGCCGGGGTCCAGAACTGCTATTTCCCGCTTTTCATTCCGCTTAGCTTCTTTGAGAAGGAAGCCGACCATGTTGATGGTTTTGCTAAGGAAATGGCGGTCGTCACCCACCACCGGCTGATCCAGGACGGCAAGGGCAAGTTGATTCCCGATCCCGAGGCAAAGCTGGAAGAGCCGCTGATTGTCCGGCCGACGTCGGAGACGGTGATCGGCGCCGCGATGAGTCGCTGGGTGCAGAGCTGGCGCGACCTGCCGCTGAAGGTCAATCAGTGGGCGAACGTCGTGCGCTGGGAAATGCGCACCCGCATGTTCCTGCGCACCAGCGAATTCCTGTGGCAGGAAGGCCATACCGCGCACGCCGACAAGGCCGATGCGATGGCCGAGACGCTGCGCGCGCTCGAAATGTACCGCGCCTTTGCCGAGGACGTGCTGGCGATGCCCGTCGTCGCGGGCGAAAAGCCCGAGAACGAGCGTTTTCCGGGCGCGGTTGCGACCTATTCGATCGAGGCGATGATGCAGGACGGCAAGGCTTTGCAGGCCGGAACCTCGCATTATCTTGGCACGGGCTTCGCCGAGGCGGCGGGCATTCGGTATCAGGACAAGGACGGCGGCCACAGCCTGTGCCACACCACAAGTTGGGGTACGTCGACGCGGATGATCGGCGGCGTCATCATGACGCATGGTGACGACGACGGCCTGCGCTGCCCGCCGCGCATCGCGCCGCACCAGATCGTCATCGTGCCGATGCTGCGCGATAATGAAGAGGATCAGGCAATCCTCGATTATTGTGCTGCGCTGCAAGCTGATCTGAAGGCGCTTGACGCGTTCCGCGAACCGCTGCGCGTCCATCTCGACGCCGGGGCAAACAAGGCGCAGACCAAGCGCTGGGGCTGGGTCAAGAAGGGCGCGCCGATCATCCTCGAAATCGGCCCGCGCGACGTCGCCGGCGGCAATGTCGCGGTGATCCGCCGCGACCGGCTCTACAAGGACGATGGCAAACTCAATTCGGCGTTCATCGCGAAGGGTGATTTTATTGGCCAAGCGGTCGCGACGCTGGAGGATATCCAGACGAGCCTTCATGCCGAGGCAAAGCAGCGCCTCGACGCCAATATCCACCGCGACGTCACCGACCTTGCTACGCATTTCAAAGGCGACGACAAATTCGTCGGCTGGGCCGAAGTGCAATGGTCGCGCCCGACCGGCGCGGCGCTCGACAACATCGTCGAGCAGTTGAAGGCGTTCAAACTGACGATGCGCAACACCCCGCTCGACGCCGCCCCCGCTGACGGCAAATGCTTCTTCACCGGCGAACCCGCGGTCGAGCGCGTGCTGATCGGCCGAACCTACTGAGCTGACGAGCGGCTTGCGCTGTACGCAACGCACCATTAGCCTGACTGCCGAGGGGCAGAAGGAGACTGGCAATGCGTTTTCCCATGCTTATCGCGGCGGTGGCCCTGGCCGCTACCGCGCTTCCCGTCGCCGCGCACCACGGCTGGTCGTCGTATGACGAGAGCAAGCCGGTGACATTGAATGGATCTTTCGCAGAACTGTCGTGGGGCAACCCGCATGGCGCCGCCAAGATGCGCTGGAAAGGCAAGCTGTGGGATGTGATCCTGGCGCCGACCAGCCGGATGGAAGCGCGGGGGCTGTCGCGCGCCGAAGTCGAGCCCGGCAAGCGGCTTCGCCTGACCGGCTATGTCCGGCGCGACGGCACCCCCGAAATGCGGGTCGAACGCGTGATGATCGGCGACAAGACGGTCGAACTGCGCTGAGCCAGGCGGCGTGGAACCGCTGCTGACCGCCGCCGCTACCTGGCTTGATGCCGTCGGCATCGGGCCGTGGGCGCGCGGATCGGCGATGGTTTATCCGGTGGCCAACACGCTCCACCTGCTGGGGCTGGTGATGCTGGTTGGCGGGATCGGTGTTGTCGATTTGCGCATCGTTGGCCTGTGGCGGACGTTGCCGATCGAGGCGCTGTCGCGCGCATTGACGCCGCTCGCGATTGGCGGGTTGGTCCTGATGGCGGCGAGCGGGACGATATTGTTCGCGGCGGACGGCGACGCGCTGGCCGGGTCACAGACCTTTGCGCAAAAGCTGATCGTGATTGTGTTGGCGCTGGCCAATGCGGCTGCCTTCCGCCTGCTCTGGCGGACGAAGTTGGATGACTGGCGCGGCGTAGTGCCCGGCGCGGCGCGCGCGATGGCGGCGCTGTCGCTGGCCTTGTGGCTGACGGCGGGGGCATTGGGCCGCTGGATTGCCTATAGCTGACCCGTGCGGCTCACCGCCGTTGATTGCTTGGTAAAGTCCGTGGGCGGGCCTATAGTCACGCGCAATGAACAAGCGTCCGAACCTCTCGCCCGGGCTGCCCAGCAGCCAACAGATCATCGATTTTATCACCACGTCGAACGAGGCGGTCGGCAAGCGCGAGATCGCCAAGCATTTCGGATTGCACGGGACCGAAAAGATCGCGCTGAAGGCGTTGCTCAAGGACATGACCGACGAGGGGCTGGTCGATCTGGCGCCCGGACGCGCGTTTCACAAGCATGGCGGGTTGCCGCGGGTGACGGTGCTGCGGGTGGCGGCGATTGACGGCAGCACGGTCTGGGCGGTTCCGGAACATTGGGAAGGGGCCGGACCGGCGCCGCGCCTGCGCGTGATGGAGCAGGGGCGCAAGGGCGCGCTGGGCATGGGCGACCGCATCCTCGCGCGCACCGAAGAACGCGGCGGCGGCCATGTCGCGCACCCGATGAAGAAATTGCAGGCGGGCGGCGAGACCGTGATCGGGGTGCTGGTCGAGGATATGGGACCCGGCGGCAAGCCGGTCCTGTGGCTGCGTCCCGCCGACAAGCGCGCGCGCCATGATTTTGCGGTCGCCGACAAGGGCGACGCGAAGATCGGCGATCTGGTACGCGCCGAACTGACCGGGCGCGGTCCGGCAATCAAGGCGAAGGTGGTTGAGCGTCTGGGCGATCCGTTCGCGCCGAAGTCGCTGAGCATGATCGCGATCGCGCGCCACGAAATCCCGCATCTGTTCGGCGCCGAAACGCTGGCCGAGGCGGAGATTGCCGCGAAGCTGCCGCTGACACCCGAGGGCCGCGAGGATTTGCGCGAGTTGCCGATCGTGGCGATCGACCCGATCGATGCGCGCGACCATGACGATGCAGTGTGGGCTGAGCCCGACACCGACGGCCCCAACAAGGGCGGCTTCCGCGCGATCGTCGCGATCGCCGATGTCAGCTATTATGTCCGCCCCGACGGCGCGCTCGACCGCGAGGCGCGGCGGCGCGGCAACAGCGTCTATTTTCCTGACCAGGTTGTGCCGATGCTCCCCGAAACCCTCTCGGCGGGCGTCTGTTCGTTGAAGGCGGGGCAGGACCGGGCGGCGCTAGCGTGCCACCTTGTCATCGACAAGCAGGGCAAGGTGACGTCATGGCGGTTCACCCGCGCGCTCGTGCGGCTGCGCGCGAATATTGCCTATGAGCATGCGCAGGCGGCGTATGACGCCGCTGCGCCGCGCGAGGATTGGGATGCTGATGTGCTCCCGACGCTGCAAAATCTGTGGGCCTGCTGGGCGCTGCTGGCAAAAGCGCGCGCTGGCCGCGCGCCACTCGACCTCGACCTGCCCGAACGGCAGGTGATCCTCGACGAAAAGGGCGGCATTGCAGAAATCCGCGTCCGCGACCGGCTCGATTCGATGCGGCTGATCGAGGATTATATGATCGCGGCGAACGTCGCGGCGGCAAAGGCGCTCGAGGCGAAGAAATCGCCGGTGATGTACCGCATCCACGAACCGCCGAGCCGCGAAAAGCTGGTCAGCCTGAAGGATTATCTCGAAACCTTCGAACAGAGTTTCGCGCTGGGGCAGGTGATTACCCCGGCGGTGTTCAACCGCCTGATCGATGGCTTTTCCGAAGACGACCGATTGCCCGAGATCATGCAGGCGATTCTGCGCAGCCAGACGCAGGCCTATTATGGCCCTGCGAATGCGGGCCATTTCGGCCTCGCACTGGGTAGCTACGCGCATTTCACCTCGCCGATCCGCCGCTACGCCGATCTGATCGTCCACCGCGCGCTGGTCGATAGCTACAAGCTCGAAGTCCCGGGTAAGCCCAAGGGATTGCCCGAACGCACCGGGCTGGGCGAGGCCGACGCCAAGGGGCTATCGCGCATCGGCGAAGCGATCAGCGCGCTCGAACGCCGCGCGATGGAGGCCGAGCGCGAAACGGTCGACCGCTATGTCGCGGCCTATCTGTCGAGCAAGAAGGGCGAGATCGTCCAGGCCCGCATCACCGGAGTCCAGCCGTTCGGATTTTTCGCCACGGTCGACGGGCTTGGCGGCGATGGGCTGGTGCCGGTGTCGACTTTGGGCAACGAGCGCTTTTTCTACGATGAAAAGGCGCGGACGCTGGACAGCGAGCATGGCCGGGTGAGCTTTACCGTCGGCGAGCGGCTCGACCTGCGGTTGGTCGATGCCAATCCGATCAGCGGCGCGCTGCGCTTCGAACTGCCCGATGCGCCCGAGGGTGGATATAGGAATCGTGGGCCGCGGCGCGACGGGATGAAGGACAAGGCGGGCAAGCATGTAGTCGGCAAGCGTGGGCGGCCGGCGAACATCAAGCACAAGGGTCGGAAACGCTAAATCCTTCTCCCCGAAAGCGAGGCGGGATTATCTCCCCGCCAATGTCTGCAACAACACCGCACTCTCTGCATCCGCGGGAAAAAATGCCTCGATCGCCAGCTCCGACAGCGTGATATCGACCGGCGTGCCGAAAATCGTCACCGTCGACACGAACGAAATCCGCCCTGCATCGGTATTCAGGATCAGCGGCACCGCGATGCTGCTGGCATGGCTGCCGCGGTGCTCGGCGCTGTGGTCGTCGCTTCGCACCGCATAGCCCGCCAGCTCGTCGCGCAGCGCGATCAACCCCGCGTCGGCGCTCGCCTCGATCTGGACTTCGATCCGCTCCAATATATGCGCGCGCCATTCGCCATAGTTGACTATCTGCGGCGCCAGCCCTTCGGGGTGCAGCGCGATGCGCAGCACATTGACCGGCGGCGCGAGCAGGGCAGGGGACACCTGCGCGATCAGGATCGCTATTGCCTCATTCGCTGCGATCATGTTCCAGTGGCGATCGACCGCCAGCGCGGGATAGGGCTCATGTCCCTTCAGCACATGCTCGACGATCGCGCGCACGCCTGCCATTTCGGGGCTGTCGAGCGGGCGTTCCTGATAGTCGGGGGCGTAACCGGCGGCGAGGAGCAGCGCGTTGCGCGCCCGGTGCGGGACTTCCAGCCGGTCGGCGATCCGCTGCAACATCTGCGCGCTCGGTTTCGACCGCCCGGTTTCGATAAAGCTCAGATGCCGGGTCGAGATGTCGGTATCGAGCGCCAGATCCATCTGGCTCATTCGGCGGCGGCTGCGCCATTCGCGAAGTTGGGTGCCGAGCGGTGCGGGTTGCATCATCGTCTCCTTTGCCGCGAGACCTATACCCCGGCTTTCGGCTTTTCCATTACCTCGCGCGTAATCGACTGGCCGCATTTTCGGCGGCAGATGGAGCGGGCAATCGAAAGGAGAACCCCAATGTCGCTCTTCACCCTCAAGAACACGCTGATCATCGATGCCATCACCTGCACCGGATTGTTCGTCTTTTGCGTCTTTGCGACTGCGACGGTCGCCGCCCTGCTCGGCCTCCCCTCCGAAGTGGTGACCGTCGCGGGCTGGATCGGGCTGCCGTCGGCGCTGCTGATGCTGTTCGTCGCGAACCAGAAGGTCCCAAACAAGGGGCTGGCGAACCTGATTGCGGTCGGCAATCTTGGCTGGGTGATCGCCAGCTTCGCGGTGCTAGCGATCTTTGCGGGCCAGATGACCGCGCTCGGCATCACGGTCGTCATCGTCCAGGCGATCGGCGTGCTGCTCTTCGCGATCTACGAAGCCAAGGGCGCGGCAGCCTTGCCGCGCACGATTACGGTCTAACTCAGCGCATCGAGCCGGGCGAGGTCGATCCCGCCCGGAACAATCATCACCGGGCAGGGCAGCGTTCCGGCATCCTGTCCGGTGAAATGCGCGACCAGCGGTCCCGGCGCGCCGTTCGCCGCGGTCGCCAGCACCAGCGCCGCAATCTTGTCGCTGGCATTGATCACTTCGCGCACGACATCGGCGGGTTTCCCAGATTTCACCATGATTTGCGGCGTCACGCCTGCTTCCTGCACGACGGCGTCGGCGGCGGCGGCGACCAGCTCCTCGGCGTGTTCGCGTGCTTCGGCCTCGATCGTGGCCTGCACGGCGCCAAAGGCGACGAAGTCCTGCGGCGTCACGATCGCCAGCACCGCGACCCCGCCGCCAGTCCGCGCCGCGCGCCGCGCCGCAAAGCGCAGCGCCAGCGTCGCCTCGGGGCTGTCATCGATCACCACCAGATATGTCCGCATCGCCCCGACCCCCTATGCTTTTTGTGCGTGGAGAGTGCGTCACATTCGTATGAAAGGCAAGTTTGCCCCGCTGGACCTTGACCGCCACAATGCTTAAGGCGAGGAACAAGCCGTAGCGGCAGGCACCGCCTGCAAGACTGACAGGGAACATGCCGAACCATGCCAATCGAACTGAAAATGCCCGCCCTCTCGCCGACGATGGAGGAAGGCACGCTGGCCAAATGGCTGGTCAAGGAAGGCGACACCGTCAAATCAGGTGACCTCTTGGCCGAGATCGAGACCGACAAGGCGACAATGGAATTTGAAGCGATCGACGAGGGCGTCGTCAGCCAGATCCTGGTTGCCGAGGGCACCGATGGAGTGAAGGTCGGCACCGTGATTGCGGTGATTACAGGTGAGGGCGAGGATGCGGGCGCGAAGGCGGCTCCGGCGCCTGCCGCGGCTGCGCCGGAAGAGAAGGCCGAAGCTCCCGCAGCAGCCAAAGACGTCGCCCCAGCGGAAGCTGGGGCCGCGCCCGTCAGCCCGCCCACCCCCGCCGTCCCCGCGTCCGCGGGCCCCCCGGCAAAAGGTGACCGCAAGAAGGCCCGCCCGCACCCC